>CADEEX010000033.1 GCA_902826465.1 uncultured Acidobacteriota bacterium | reverse complement strand
CGAAGACAAGTGCGATCGCCACTGCGAACTGCGACAGGTGGCGAAGGCGCGGCGTGGTCGAGAATCCGTATGTCATGGCGTATCCCTTGGTAGCGGCGAGGACAACAGATCCTGCGCCCTGATGAGGTTAGATCTTAGCGGAACCGTCCCGCGTTTAGGCCTGAAAGCGGCGGGCCGCGTCGATTCGCTCGGCCACGGGAGGATGGCTGTAGAACAGCCACTGGACGATGCGCGAGGGCGCCTCTTCGGCCAGATTCTGCGCACCGAGCCGACGCATCGCCGACACGAATGCGCCAGGATTCTTCGTCAGCGCCAGCGCGAAACGATCGGCGCGACGCTCGTGCGCGCGGGAGATGGCGTGGGCCATCGGCATCAGCAGCACGGCAACACCACCCGATACCAGCAGCAGCAGCGGTAGCCCTGCGATGTCTGCCTGGTCGCGCAGGTGAAGGAGTGACACGGCGCCGGGCAGGACCAGTGACACCGCATAGAACCCCACCAGCATCAGGGCGGTCTCGAACAACAGCCCCTTCCAGATGTCGCCGTGGACGTGATGAGCGAGTTCATGCGCGAGCACGACCTCAATCTCATCGTCCGAGTACTCGGCCAGCATGGTGTCTGACACGAGAATGCGGCGCGTGGAGCCAAGACCGGTGAGCGCGGCGTTGGCCTTGCGCGTTTCCTTCCCCAGTCCCCACTCGTACACGCCGAGCACCCTGGCGCCGGCCCTGGACGCCAGCGACAGCAATCGCGCCCGCAGTGCCTCGCGTTGGAGTGGCTTCACGCGGTAGAACAGCGGCAGCAGCAGCACGGGGCCGAGATTGGCGAGGCCGACAATCAGCATCGCAAACGTCAGTCCAGCCGCCCACCACCAGTGTGCGGGTGCCAGACGAATGAATCCGTAGACAATCTCGGCGGCCGCCACGCCGAACAGCATGCTCAGGGCAAGGCTTTTGACCTGATCGGTGAACCAGCCACGCCACGACTGCGTGGCCATACCGTAGCGCCGCTCGAGTTCGAAGCTGTAGCCGGCCGGAAGCACGCTGCCGGCTTCGTGCACCAGCGCCAGCAGGACGACATAGAAGGCGATGGTCAGAACCGCCGGCGAGGAGACGATCAACGCCGACGCCAGTCCTTCAGACAGGGCACGCATGGTGCCGGTCACACCACTCAGCAGGAGCGCCAGCAGGAGCAGCGCACTCCACAGTACCGACGCAACACCTGCGCGGCGCTTCAGGCGGTGATATCTGGCCGACCGATCTTCGTTCACTAACGGGAATGAATGCGCACGCGGCCGTTGACGGTTGTCACATCAACCGGAGCGCCCCCAGCATTGAGGCGTCCACGCACGCGGCGTCGCGTCTGCTCGCCCGACGGTTCCCAGGCGAGTTCGGATACATCAACGCCGCCGTTCGTGACGTTGGCAATGACGTTCGCGTTGATGTCTTTTGGTACGGTCAGTTCGATGTTGCCGTTCACGGTTCTCAGCTCAACGGTGTCGCGGTCGAAGTTGGCCACATCAGCAGTGACGTTGCCATTGGTCGTTCTGAACTCGACGCCGCGGCCCAACCCCTTGCCGGTAATGGCGCCGTTCTCGGTAGAGACGGTCGCCTGCGCGTCGAGGTTGGACAGAGTGACGGCGCCGTTGGCATTCCGCACCCGCACCTTGGTCCCGGCAGGCACCACCACCTTGTAGTTCACGGTGACGTTGACGCCGAAGACGATGCCGCCGAGCCCTTCGGTCTGGAGCACGATCCTGTCAGCGGTAATATCTTCGCGAATCTTGATGCGGGGGAGCACATCCTTCGCCGTGCTCTCGGCGGCCGCACGGGCAATGCGTTCAGCGGTCACCTCAACTTTTGCACCGGCACCGCGCTCGACGGACACCGTGCCATTGCCACCGACGATCTGGACATCGCCTCCAGCAGACAGATCGTAGCTACGGGTCCACTGATCGGACGCGGTGGCCTCGAGGGCACCGTTCTGCATGTGGCAGCCGGCACCACCGGCAACGGCCAGGGCCGCCACGAGCACCGCCACTGCCCCGCGTGTCGACATTGCCATCAGCTGGATCATGGCCATTCTGACGACGAATGTCACGAGCTGGTTCAGTTCAACTGCACCGAAATCAGCTTCGAGACACCAGGCTCCTCCATGGTGACGCCATAGAGCCGGTCGGCAATCTCCATTGTCTTGCGGCTGTGCGTGATGATGATGAACTGCGTCTGCCCCTGCATGCTCTTGAGCATCTGCACGAAGCGTCCGATGTTGGCGTCGTCGAGCGGGGCGTCAATTTCGTCGAGCAGACAGAACGGGCTGGGCTTGTACTTGAAGAGCCCGAACATGAGCGAGATCGCCGTGAGCGCCTTCTCACCGCCCGAGAGCAGCTGGACGCTCTGCAGGCGCTTGCCTGGAGGTTGCGCCACGATTTCGATGCCGCTTTCGAGCGGGTCGTTCTCGTCGAGCAAGGTGAGTCCGGCGCGGCCGCCACCAAAGAGGGTCGAGAACATTTCCTGGAAGTTGCGATTGATGACCGAGAAGGCTTCGACGAACCGTTCCTTCGTGGTCTCGTCGATGCGCTGAATCGCTTCGGTCGTCTGGGCGATCGAATCGGTGAGGTCCTTGCGCTGGGTGGTGAGGAACAGATGACGGTTCTCGAGCTCGTCGTACTGCTCAATGGCCATCATGTTGACGGGGCCGAGCCGGTCGATCTTCCCCTTCAGCCTGACGATGGCGTCTTCGGCGCTGAGCGCCTGCTGCTCCGCCACCGACACCTCGTCCTCTGCCGTGACCACCGACAGCCCCACTTCAGCGGCTTCCTCGGCCTCGTCGGCCGCAAGTACGCTCACGTCCGGTGCGAGGTTCCCCTCGCGCTCGAGCGATTCCACGTCGACGATAATCTCGTCGAGCGTGGCCTGCACCGATGAGAGGCAGGTCTCGGCCAGATGCGTCAGGTCGGCTTCGGCGGTCACACGCGCAATATCAAGTTCGCCGACCGTTGCCCGGACCGACTCGTACGCGGTACGCGACTCGCGAATGGCTTGCTCGATCTCGCCGGTTTTGATGCGCAACGTCGAGACGGCATCGTCGGCCGCCTGCACCTCGGCGCGCAACGTGTCGAGCGCCCGCACATCGCCGTCGAGGCGCTCCTCGCCGGCGACGATCCCCATCCGCAGGTCGTCCACCCGGCGACCCGCGCCTTCAAGTTCGGACGTCAGGCTGACCGCGCGGGCCTCGAGATCGGCCGCGGCCTCTTCGAGACGGAGGATCTCGGCCCTGATCGCAGCGGCGCGCTCAACCAGACCCGCGTGGGTCACTCGGGCGTCTGCCGCTCGCTGATTCAGCGCATCGGCGCCCTCACGGGCCGCCTGCAGGCGCTTCAACGCATCGTTGAAGCGGGCGTCAGCCACCTGATGGGTCTGCTCGAGCTCGAGAATCGACGCGCGGGCCTCTTCCTGGCGACGTTCGATGGCATCGCGTTCTTCCTCGCTGCGCCGGCGTTCACGCGCCAGCTGATCGTGCTTGAGGTCGATGCGGCTGGTATCGGCCGACACGCGCTGGGCCTGGGCCTCGAGCCCGACAATCGCCTTCTCCTGCCGATGCTGCTCGGCGCTCAGTGCCACGATGGCGTGCTGCGCCTGCGCAATCATCGCTTCGAAGTTCGCCGTTTCCTCGGCCAGCGCCACCAGCGCCTCGCGTTCGGCGGCAATGCGCTCGCCGAGATCGCGAATCTCGCGCTTGGTCTCCAGAATGCCGCGTGCTTCCTGCGGGTTGCCGCCGGTCACCACATGGGGACCGCGGAAGACGTCGCCGGACGCCGTAATCACTGGCACGCGCGCCGTCAGGCTGGCGAGCTGTGCGCGCTCGTAGGTTTCGGCGATCCAGGCGTCGCCAATGGCGCGGCGCACCGCATCGGCATGCGGACCACCGGCGCGAACGACTGACGACAGTGCAATCAGTCCGTCAGCAGCCACCAGGTCGCCCGACACTGCAACCACGTCGGCCATCGGCATCACTTCGCCGGTGCGACCAATGAGGAAGCCACAGCGCCCGGCCTGCTGCTGGCGCACCAGCTCAAAGCCGTGCGCGGCCTGCTCCGGCTGCTCCACCACGATGTACTGCAGGAGGTCGCCAAGGTAGGCCTCGACCGCACGCTCGTAACCGGGCTCGACATCCAGGTAATCGGCAACGGCGCCCTGCGGCAGCACGCTGCCATCGGCCTGCGCCAGTACCGTCCGGGCGGCGTCGCCGTACTCGGCGCGAGCCGCCTGCAGCTCCTGCAAAGACTTCAGGCGCGCCTCGAGGCCGGCGAGTTCGTGCTCACGCGAGCGCACCGTACGGGCTCGCCATTCATGTTCAATGCGGGCGCTGGCCAGCTCCGATTCCCGGGCCGTCTTGGTAATGCGTGTCTCGTCGATCGCCTCATGCGCACGGCGCAGTCCCTCGGTCGCCGCCTCGCGATCATTCGCAATGCGCTCGCCTTCGATACGCAGATCGTCGGTCTCGACCTGCAGGTGCGACAGCGTCTCGAGCACACGATCGCGTGCCGTGGCGGCGTGCTCGAGCGAGTGCCGCAACGTGCCGAGCGATGTGCTCGCAAAGTAGGCCTCGCTCCGCGCCGTTTCCACGTCGGTCTCAATCGCTTCGATGTCGACGTGCGCCGCTTCGTAGTCCTGCGCGGCCGCCGCCAACGACTCCGCTGCCTGGTCGCGTTCGCGATCGGCATCAGCGGCAGCAGCGATGCGGGCAGCGATCGCGGCGCGCGCCGGTTCACGCCGTGCGGCCAGGGCTTCGATCTCGAACGTCACCGCCGTCTGCCGTTCGGACAGGGTCCGGATCTGTTCCTTCTCGAACGCGATCTGCTGCTGCAGGCGATTGATCTCGAGCTCGCGTACGTGCGCGGTTTCGCGCGACGCGGTGGCCGAGCTTTCCGCTTCCGCCAGCTCAATGCGGACACGTCCGAAGTCGGACTCGATCTCCGCCACCCTGGCCGACGCCAGCGACTCGCGCTCACGCGCATCAGTGAGCCGCGCGCGCGTGGTCTCGATGACCTCGGCGAGCTGCCGGTACTTCCGCGCAAACAGCACCTTCTCGAGCCGTCGCATCTCGTCGCGCAGCTTCTGGTAGCGCCGGGCCTTCGCGGCCTGACGTTTCAGCGTGCCGCGCTGCTTCTCGACTTCAAAAACGATGTCGTCGATGCGGGTCAGGTTCTGCTGGGCCGCGTCGAGCTTCAGCTCGGCGGCCCGGCGACGGGCCTTGTACTTGGTGACGCCGGCGGCTTCCTCGATCAATTGGCGGCGGTCGGTGGGACGCGAGCTGAGAATCAGCCCGATCTTGCCCTGCTCGATGATGGCGTAGGCCTTCGCGCCCAGCCCGGTGTCCATCAGCAGGTCGTGAATGTCCCTCAGGCGACAGCTGTGGCCGTCGATCAGGTATTCGCTTTCCCCTGACCGATAGAGACGCCTGGTGACCTCGACCTCGCGGGCGACCGACTGGATCAGTTCCTCGGCCTGCGTCCGTGAGAAGCTCACGGGCCCGTCGGCCGGCCCGTCGGCTGTCCCCTCGCCCATCGGCTCAGTCGCGGCATGGCCGTTCCGGCTCGACTCGTCGAACGCCGGGCCGCTCAGCGACTTCAGCACGCCGCTGAACCGCAAGCGGACCTCGGCGGCGGCCGTCGGCTTCCTGGCATCGCTGCCGCTGAAGATGACGTCCTCCATCTTGTCGCCGCGGAGGCTCTTGGCGCTCTGCTCGCCCATCACCCAGGTGATGGCGTCGGCCACGTTGCTCTTGCCGCACCCGTTGGGTCCGACAATGGCGGTGACACCCTTGTCGAAGGACAGTTCGGAGCGGTCGGAGAAGGACTTGAACCCGTTGATTTCTAGACGTTCGAGACGCATGGAGGGACACCGATTCGGAGGCCCTTCGCTTTCCCCACGCGGAAAACGGCCCCGGGCCTCAAAACGGTCGCCAGTCTAACAAGGCCTATCTATTGGGGCAAGCCCAATCTATAGCCACTATCGATTGTGGTTAGTTGCGGTCGTACGGCCTAACGAGAGACGCCAGCCAGCTGCTGGGCTTCGCCAAAGAGCGTCATGCCCAGCTTCGCCTGCGGATCGACGGCGACGATGTGCCGACGGGCTTCGGAGATGCCAAACACCGCTTCGTCAATGCGGTAGCGGATCATCGCGCGGATGAACTCGAGGTCCTTCGTGAAGGCGGCCTCGTCGATCCTGACTTTGTCGGCAATGAGCGTCTGCTTGTAGTCGTCAACCATGGCGTCGGTGACCACGAAGTTCGGCGACACCGACACCCGGCCCGTGCCCTCCTGCGCGATACGCGTATCGCCGGTGGCCATGTATTTCTGCGCGTAGCTTTCAAACGTCTGCCTCGCGTAGAGCATGCGGCCGAAGGTGGTGGTGCTGAAGCCGAAGCCCTGTTCGGCTCCAGTCTGCCCGGCGAGGTAGCGATCCGGCTCGACACCGCCGCCGCTGTAGACAGGACGTCCGCCGTCGGTGCGCTTGAGATCCGCCGGATTGTGGGCGTTGGTCGCCTGCTGTTCCTTCTGCGTGTAGCTCAGATACTCGTCGAAGCTTTCGTCCCACGGTCGCTGAATCAAGCGACCGCTTGGGGTGTAGTAGTGCGCGGTGGTCAACGCCAGCCCCGCGCCATTGGCGATCCGGTACACCGACTGCACCAGCGCCTTGCCGAACGTGGTTTCGCCGACGATCAACGCGCGGTCGTGATCCTGAAGGGCACCGGTGAAGATCTCTGACGCGCTCGCGCTATTGCGATTGGCGAGCACCACCATCGGCACGTCGAGCACCGGACCATCGTCGGTGGACACGTAGTTCTGATCCGAGTTCGCAATCCGACCGCGTGTGTACACGATCATCTTGTTCTTGGGCAGGAACTCGTTGGAGACCTTGATCGCCTGGTCGAGCGGCCCGCCAGGATTGGCGCGGATGTCGTAGAGCAGCCGCTTCATCCCCTTGGCCTTGAGGTCGGCGAGCGCGCGCTGAATCTCGCGATCGGTGTTCTCGCCCCAGTCCTGGTGGCGGATGTAGCCGGTGGTCGCATCGATCATGAAGTGCGCCGGCACCGTGAGAATCTGCACTTCGTCGCGGGTGACATCGAGCGCAATCGGCTTCTCGTAGCCGCGACGCTTGATCTCGATGTGCACCACGGTGCCCTTGGCGCCGCGCAGGTTCTTCATCGCCTGCTCGGACGTCCAGCCCTTGGCGTCCTGTCCGGCGATCATCGCGATGATGTCGCCACGACGGATGCCGTTCCTGTAGGCCGGCGATCCTTCGAACACGCTCGCCGCGGTAATGTCGCCGTTGATCGACTGAATGGTGATCCCGAGGCCGTAGTAGCGCCCTTCCTGGCGCTCACGCATGGCGGCGTATTCCTTGGGATCAAAGAAGCTGGAGTGCGGATCGAGCGTGCCAAGCATGCCGCGCACGGCACTGTAAATCAGTCGGTCGGATTCGATCTTGTCGTCAACGTACTGCGACTCGATCGCGCTCAGCGCAGCGGCGAACGTTTTCTGATGTTCAGCCACCTTGTCGTCGATGGCCAGCGCGCGGCGTCCGAACATGCCGCCGACGAGGGCCGACACCGCGAGCACGAAGACTACCGCTGATGCCGGACGGATGCGTCGCATGGTTCAGGATCGTAGCAGATAACTTCCTTACAGCGAAGCACTTCAGGGCGTTTCGCCAGGGGATTTTCTTGACCCTGTCGGCAGCCGGTTCCTATAATGGCGGGACGCGCGTGTTGCGTGTGTCCCTGAAAGCAGGCCTGTGATGTTTGGTTCGATTGGCATGCCGGAGCTGATCATCATTTTCGTGATCGCTCTGATTATCTTTGGCCCCCGCAAGCTGCCCGAGCTGGGCAAGTCGCTCGGCAAGAGCCTCGCGGAGTTCAAACGCGCCTCGAACGAGCTGAAGAGCACGCTCGAAGAAGAAATCCGGATCGAAGAACAGCAGGAGAAGGTCGCAGCCACGAAGGCGACAACGGCGGCGCCACAGACTGTGGCCCAGACCGCCGAGCCGGCCGAAGCCGCGCCGTCACCCGTGCCGGCGCACCAGTCGCACGGCGCCTGAAATCGACCGGCCGTCCGATGGCGCTCGTTCCCTTTCCCGGCCAGCAGTCCACCGCGGTTCAGCTTCCCGCCACCGACGAGGATGACTCGCCGGGCGGGAAGATGTCGTTCCTCGACCACCTCGACGAGTTCAGGAAGCGCATCGTCAACGCCTGCCTCGGCATTGCCGGCGGCGTCATCATCGGCTTCTTCTTCATCGACAAAATCTTCAACTTCCTGCTGACGCCCGCGCGGTCCGCGCTGCCACCCGGCAGCACGATGATCTACACGCAGCCGGGTGAAGCGTTCGGCCTCTACATCACCGTCTCGCTGATTGCCGGCGCCGTGATCGCGTCGCCGTTCATCATGTTTCAGGTCTGGCTGTTCATCGCGCCCGGCCTCTTCGCCCACGAGAAGAAGTTCGCGATTCCGTTCGTCCTGTTCTCGACCCTGGGCTTCATTGGCGGAGCGGCGTTCAACCACTACGTCGCGTTCCCGTTCATCATGGCGTTCTTCGCCAGCTTCAATTCCATCGACCTGCGCTTCATGCCAAAGCTGGACGACGTGTTCGGCCTGTATACGAAGATGCTGCTCGGCATCGGGCTGGTCTTTCAGATGCCTGCGGTGGTGTTCTTTCTGGCCCGGCTGAAGATGGTCACGGCTCGCTTCCTCGTGAACCATTTCAAGTACGCCGTGCTCCTCATCTTCATTGCCGCCGCGGTCATTACGCCGACCGGCGACCCGGTCACGCTCGGGATTTTCGCGGCGCCCATGCTCGTCCTGTACGGCATCAGCATCGTCGTGGCGTGGGTATTTGCGCCGAAACGCGTCCTCGACGCGTAGGCGCTCCACCGACGTCCAATTCGGTGGCGATTGCGGCTCGGCCGTACTATCATGGCGGGGTCCTGACTACGCCCGGAGGCGCCGTTCGATGCAAATGTCCTTGAGAGTCCTCTCAGCCGCACTCGCCTGTCTGCTGGTCACCGCCTCCGCCCACGCACAAACGACGGGCGAGACTCGGCCCGCGACGACGACCTCCGAGGGCGACACGGGCCTCTGGTACGTCCCGACCGCTGAAGTGCTCGCCAGAGGCAAGTGGTCGGCAAGCGGCTACCGCGTGTCGCTCAACTACGTGCCAGGTTTCACCAACGTTGCCGACTTCCCGCTCACGTTTGCCGCGGGTGTGGCGCGGAACGTTGAGCTGTTCGGTTCGTTCAAAGCCGTCACCCGCATCGACCGCGACCTTCGGCCGCTGTTTGTGAACGACGCGGAGGTCGGTGGTCCCATCGGCCGCTATCCCTTCGCCAACACGACCTGGACCGGCAGCAAGGTCGGCGACTTCATCGTCGGCGCCAAAATCAGCCTGCTCAGCGAGGCGCGGCAGCAGCCGATGGCGCTGGCCATTCGTGGCAGCGTCAAGCTGCCGACGGGCGACAAGGACGGCGGCGTCAGCACAGGCAAGCTCGACTCGTTCATCGACGTCGTGGTCAGCAAGGAAGTCCCCCGCATCGTCGAGTTCGCCGGCTACGCGGGCGGCGCGTTTCGCGGAACGCCTGACGGCGTGAGCCAGTCGAACGGACTCCGCTGGGGCATCGGCGGCGGTTTCCCGTCGCGCAGCCCGATTCGCCTGACGGCGGAGATGAACGGCGAGAAGCCGTTCGACGACACGATCACGGTGTCGTCACCCCTTCGCGGTGTGGACGCCAGCCTCGCGTCGGGCACCTACGCGCTCCAGAACTTCACCGCCGGCACGCTCGGCCTGACGCTGCAGTTGCCGAACGGCTTCTTTGCCGGCGTCGGCATGACCAAGACGTTCCCGGCTCAGAGCCGCGCCGGCTTCGGCAGCGACAGCGACCCGTCGGCCGACTTCGTCGACTACCAGTTCCGCATCGGCTTCCATCCGGGGGTTCGCCGCTATGTGGCACCGCCTCCGCCGCCACCGCCACCACCGCCAGCGCCGCCGGCTCCAGCGCCGAACCGTGCGCCCGCGCTCGGCGCGCCCTCCGCTGCCGGCGCGCCTCCGCAGGCGCCGATCGCGATCAGCCGCGGCACGGCCGGAGCCCCAGGGGGTGCCGCACCGTGCGAGCCGCCGTGCACGGTTGAACCGGGCCAGACGGTGACGCTCACCGCGAACGCGCAGGATCCGGACGGCGATTCACTGACCTACCGGTGGACCGCACCGGCCGGCACCTTCTCGAACCCGACCGGCCGAACCACCGAGTTCACCGCGCCGGCGCAGGAAGGGTCGATTCCGGTGACCGTGACCGTCAGCGACGGCAAGGACGGTTCGGCGTCGGCCACGACCAACATCACCGTGCAGCGTCCGGCGCCGATCGTCGAGCTGACGTTCGAAGACGTCTACTTCGACTTCGACCGCTCGTCGCTGCGGCCGGAAGCGCAGCGTCTGCTTGACGACGCCGTGGCCAAGCTGCGCGCCAACCCGTCGAAGAACCTCATCATCGAGGGGCACACCTGCAACATCGGCACGGCGGAGTACAACCTGGCGCTCGGCGAGCGCCGCGCCAAGGGCGTGCTCGATTACATGACCTCGCGTGGTATCGCCGCCAGCCGATTCGAGACGCGCAGCTACGGCGAAGAGCAGCCGAAGTACGACAACGCTCGTGAGGAAACGCGCCGCCTCAACCGCCGCGCCGCGCTGGTCATTAAAGTTCAGTAAGTGGTGTCCGGCTGGTCATAAAAGCCTCCTCGGGAAAGACCGTCGACGCGCTGCTCACCGACCTGTCGTCGCCCGACGAGGCACGCCGCGAGGCTGCGGTGGTCCGACTGTCGGTGATCGGCGAACGTGCGGCGCAGCGCTTGCTCGACCTGGCCGGTAACCGAGGCGCGATGCCCGAAGCCAGGGTGGCCGCGTTCCGGGCGCTCGACGCCATCGGTGAACCGCGTGCGCTCGATGCCGCCATGGCCGCGCTCGGCGACGACCACCTGACGGTGGTTGCCGCGGCGATCAGCGTGACGCGCGCGTTCCTGCACACCCCCAAGGGGCTCGAGGCCCTCGACCGCCTGTCCGACACGGCGACCGACCGCCAGCGTGCGACCGGTATTCGCGTGGCGGCCATCGAAGCGCTCGCATCGTTCAAGCCGGAGACGGTGCAACCGCTGCTTCGTGCCCTGCAGCACGATCCCGATCCGGTCGTGGTCAGCGCCGCCCGCGGCACCATCGACCACGAGCCGCGCGGCCACCACGACGCCGCGCACGCGTTGCTCGACGCCGCTGAACGCGCACTGCCAGGCGACCCGATGACGCTCAGAGCACACCTGGCCGTCGCCGCCGGCACCATTCCGGCTACGGTCCTGCACACGATTGTCGAAAAGGTACGGATTCGAGAAGGCGCCGAGTCGGGCGCGCCGCGCGCCGCCTGGACGGCCGCCCGGGCCAGCGCGCACCTTGCGCTCGCCCAGCGCGGCAGCCGGCTGGCACTGTACGACCTGCGCGAGACGATCGAATCGGCCAGAAGCCCGGTCGCCCCGGAGTTCCTCTCAGCCCTCAGCACGATCGGCGATACGACGTGCCTCGAGCCGGTCGCCGCCGCCTACGCCGCGGCCACGGTTGGCGCGGCCACGGCGGAAGACTGGTGGCGGCGGGGATTGGCTGACGCCTTTCGAAGGATTGCCGAGCGGGAAGCGGTGACGAGACGACATGCGGTGGTGAAGCGGATCGAGAAGCGATGGCCTGGACTCTTCGACGCCCTCACGACGCTGCTTGGCAGCCACTGACTCCTACCAGAGACGCCCCACCTCGGCGTCGAACGACCGCGGGTAGAACGGTCCCCAGCCGGCTTCGGGCGTGAAGGTCAACTCGCCGAAGACGACGCGTGCATCGTTTGGACAGTAGAGATCGACACGAACGAAGTCGGGATCGACCGCGAGTGCCTCCGCGACCTCGATGATCTCCTGTAACTTCGACGGTTTCGCGAGTGCCGGCCCTCTGGGATAGAACGTCGTCCATGGCTGGCGCTCCCAGTCGCGGCTGTAGAACGTTCTCGTGTGATTGGTGAATCGATCGAAGTCCACCTGGATGAACGCGACCTTACCGTGGAACACCCAGCACTTGTAGTCGAGCGGCACACCGAACTGGTCGTCGCGAATGAACGCCTCGACCAGAATCTTCGGGGCGATGCGCGTATACCAGGGTTCGTGCGTGGCCACGCCGTAGCGCGTCTGCAGCCAGCGCTGACATTCGGTGCGGAGGGCGTCGATGGGTGGCCGGGTTGAGGCCTCGACGAGCCGAGCCAGTCCCGACCCGTGGCTGCCCTTGACGACGAATCGATCGGGCAACGCGTCGTCGCGCAGATCGTCAGGACGATCGGTCACCATCAGCAGATCGGTCAGGTACGCGGCGCCAATCCTGTCGGCGACGTGGCGGCGCACGGCAATCTTGTCCGCGTACTCGACCCACACCTCTGGAAATGGCGCAAGCTTGCGAGCCACCACTTTCTCGTTGAACGAGCGCGGCCGCCTGATGTTCGGCAAGTAGCCAAGGAGCGCGAGCATCAGCAGCGTTTCCCCGCGGTCGCCCGTGAACGTCCCCACCGCATCGATGGCCCGACGCCCCGCCTTACGCAGCACGCTCATCGACAGATCGCTCGCGCGTCGGCGTCAGTAACTCTTCGCGAACCACGCCTCGGCCACTGCCGGCTTGTCGCAGTGCACACACGTGCCGCCGGGCGACTGGCCATCGATCGGCATGTTACGGATGGTCGCCTGCGTCTCCGTCTTGATCTGCGCCTCGCAGTCAGCCGAACCGCACCAGGGCGAAATGACGAAGCCAGGACGCCCGTCCATCGCCGCCTTGAACTCGTCGTAGGTGGACGCCCGCTGCGTGTGCTCCTCGCGGAACGCCAGCGCGCGATTGAGCAGGTTCTGCTGGATGTCGTCGAGCAGTTCGCGCAGACGCGGCGCCACGCCGTCCATCGGCAACGACATCTTCTCGCGGGTGTCACGACGCGCGATCATGACGTGCGCCTTCTCGATGTCCTTCAAGCCGATCTCGAGCCGGATCGGCACACCGCGCAGCTCCCATTCAGAGAACTTCCAGCCTGGCCGCTCGTCGCGCTCGTCGAGCGTGACCCGGATGCCGGCCGCCACCAGTTCCGCCTGAATCTCTTTGGCGCGCGGCAAGACGGTCTCGCGCCAGTTCTCGCGACCGATCGGGATGATGACGACCTGATGGGGCGCCACGGCTGGCGGCAGCACCAGGCCGCTGTCGTCGCCGTGCGTCATGATGATGCCGCCGACGAGGCGCGTCGATACGCCCCACGACGTGCCCCACACGTGCTGCACCGACTTGTCGCGCGCCTGGAACTTGATCTCGAACGCCTTGGCGAAATTCTGTCCGAGGTTATGCGAGGTCCCCGCCTGCAGCGCCCGGCCATCGCCCATCAAGGCCTCGATCGAGTAGGTGCGCAGCGCCCCGGCAAACTTCTCGCTCTCGCTCTTCTGGCCCTTCACGACTGGCATCGCCAGCACGCGATGCGACAGCGACGAGTAAAGGTCGAGAATCATCCGCGTTTCGGTTTCGGCCTCTTCGGCCGTCTCGTGCGCGGTATGCCCTTCCTGCCACAGGAACTCTGTGGTTCGCAGGAACGGACGCGTGACCTTCTCCCATCGCACGACGTTGGCCCACTGATTGAGCAGGATCGGCAGGTCGCGCCACGACTGAATCCACTTGGCGTACATCGTGCCAAAGATCGCCTCGGACGTGGGCCTCACCACGAGCTTCTCTTCGAGCTCTTCGCCACCGCCATGCGTCACGTAGGCCACCTGTGGCGCGAACCCTTCGACGTGTTCGGCCTCCTTGGTCAGCAGGCTCTCGGGGATGAACAGCGGGAAGTACGCATTCTGGTGACCCGTGCGCTTGAACTCCTTGTCGAACGCCTGCTGAATCAGCTCCCAGATGGCGTAGCCGTACGGACGGATGACCATGCAGCCTTTGACCGGCGAGTAGTCGGCCAGTTCGGCGCGGCGGACAACATCCAGGTACCAGCGCGAGAAATCCTGCGAGCGTGGCGTGATTTCAGTGACGAACGATTCTTTGTCTTGTTTGGCCATGAGTGTCAGCGGTCCGGCTGAAGCCGGACACTACGTAATGCCATCGACAGAAGTCCGGCTGAAGCCGGACACTACGTCGTATTGCCGTCGATGAGATGGACCTGCCAGTGTAGATCGTCGCGTTCGGGAAAGTCCTGCCGGAAGTGCCCGCCGCGGCTCTCCTCGCGCCTGAGTGCCGCCCGCGCGATCAGCCTGGCCACGGTCATCAGGTTGAAGCGGCGCCACGCCGGCACATCGGCGTCGTGTGCCTGCATGTCGAGCGCTGTCTGCTGATACGCCCGATCGAGCCGCACGACGGCGTCCTCGAGCCCGCGGCGCGTCCGGAACAGTCCGGCACCGCGCCACATCAGGTCGCGAATGGCCCCGACACCAAGCGGCTCCGTCGTCGGCACACTCTCGCGTTCGACCACAGGAATCGGGCGCCATTCCCTGGCCGAGGTCGGCAGCATCGGCGTCACGGGGCCGAGCATCGCCTTCGCGGCTCGCGCGCCGAAGACCAGTCCCTCCAGCAGCGAATTGCTGGCCAGTCGGTTCGCACCATGGACACCAGTGCACGCGGTCTCGCCCGCGGCAAACAGTCCCGGCACCGAGGTGCGTCCCCACACGTCGGTGTCGATGCCCCCCATCAGATAGTGGGCGGCCGGACCCACAGGAATCAGATCGGTGCCGATGTCGATCCCCTCCTGCAGACACATCGCCGCAATCGTCGGAAAGCGCCGGCGCACGTGATCGGCATCGAGATGGGTGAGCGTCAGCGACACGGGACCGCCGCCGGCTTCGAGTTCACGCACGATGCCGCGCGCCACCACATCGCGCGGGGCGAGGTCGCCGTCATCGTCGTAGCGCTGCATGAACGGCTCGCCGCGGCCATTGACCAGGCGCGCGCCTTCGCCGCGCAGCGCTTCCGAAATCAGGAAGCGCGGTGCGCCCGGCATGTTGAGCGCCGTCGGGTGAAACTGCACGAACTCGAGGTCGGCCAGCCGCGCCCCCGCGTGCCAGGCCAGCGCCACACCGTCGCCCGTGGCCACGCTCGGATTGGTGGTCTGACTGAAGACCTGTCCGGCCCCACCGGTCGCCAGCAGCACCGACGCGGCTCGCGCCGTCTGCCGCACACCCTGTCGATCGAAGTAGTGGACGCCAACGACGGCGCCCCGTTCAACCAGGAGATCGGTGACGAAGGAGTGGCTGATGGTGGTGACCGTCGGGAGCGGCGCGACCTGATGCCACAAGGCGCGACCGATCTCGCGGCCGGTGGCGTCGCCGGCGTGAAGAATGCGCCGCACCGTATGCGCGGCTTCCAACCCGAGGACGAGTTCGCCGTCAGAGCGGCGATCGAAGCGCGTGCCCCACTCGATCAGTTCCTCGACGCCGAGCGGCCCTTCATCAACCAGGACGCGCACGGCCGCCTCGTCGCACAGTCCGGCGCCGGCATCGAGGGTGTCGTCGAAGTGGCGATCGGGGCTGTCGTCCTCACCCACCGCCGCCGCGATGCCGCCTTGCGCATAGCCGGTATTGCTTTCGGTGGTCTCGGTCTTGGTGAGAATCAGGACACGTCCGGACGGCGCCAGTTCGATGGCGGCGCGAAGTCCGGCGATGCCACCGCCGACGATGATGAAGTCGAAGGGGTCGTGAGGCGTGTGGGTCAATCGTTGAATGTTATCCTAGCTGTTGCAGCGCCCGCCCATGGAACCACTCCGCATCGACGTCCCGACGCCGTCACGGCACTACGCCATCACGATCGGGAACGGCACCCTCGAACAGTTGACCTCGACGCTCGACGCGGCCGCCGCGCCCAGGCGCCGCTTCGTGGTGTCGAGCCCGACCGTGTGGAAGCTGCACGGCGAGCGGTTCGCCGCGGCCACCAGCGCTGAACCGATCCTCGTGCCCGATGGCGAGCGCTACAAGCAGCTCGCCACCGTGGCGCGCGTCTACGACGCGTTGATTCGCGCCAACGCCGATCGGGCATCCACGCTGATCACGTTCGGCGGCGGCGTCATCGGCGACCTCGCCGGTTTTGCCGCTGCCAGCTATCTGCGCGGCATCGCGCTGGTGCATGTGCCGACCACGCTGCTCGCGCAGGTGGACAGCGCCATTGGCGGCAAGGTCGGCGTCAACCACCCGCTCGGGAAGAACCTGATCGGCGCGTTCTATCAGCCGCTTGCGGTCATCGTTGATCCGTCGGTGCTCGGCACGCTGGTCCGTCGCGAGTTCCGCGCCGGGCTGTACGAAGTGATCAAGTACGGCATGACGTCGAGCCCGTCGCTCTTCGCGCGCATCGGCCAGAGTCGCAAGAAGATCTTCGCCAAGGATCCGGACACGCTCGCCGCCATCATTGGCGAGTCGTGCCGCATCAAGGCCGATGTCGTGGCCGCGGACGAAAAGGAAGCGGGGCTTCGCCGCATCCTGAACTTCGGGCACACCGCCGGACACGCGCTCGAAGCGGTCACGAAGTACCGTCGCTTTCGTCATGGCGAAGCCGTGGCCTACGGCATGCTCGTGGCGGCGGAGCTCGCCGTGGCGCGCGGCATCCTCGCGGACGACCACCGTCAGTCGCTGGCGTCGCTGATTGCCAGCCTGGGTCCGCTGCCGGCCGTGGCCGACCTCGAGGTCGGACCGATTGTCGAGGCGATGCAGCACGACAAGAAGATGGTGGCAGGCACGCTGCACTTCGTGCTGCCCACGACCATCGGCGCCACAACGATCGTCAACGATGTGAGCACCGACGAAATTCGCCGGGCGCTCGAGTCGGTCGGCTTGAAGAAGGGCTAGAGGCCGAGTTCCTTGACCTTGGCGACCATCACCTTGTAGTTCACCTGCAGGATTTCGGCGGCGATGCCGATGTTGCCCGACGCCTCCCTCAGCGCCTGCGCGAGCTTGCGGCGCTCCACTTCGAGCAGCACCCGCTTCGACGCCTCGGCCAGCGACCCTGACAGGTTGATCGCCTCCCACGGACTCGCTTCGGCGGCGGCCTGATCAGCGCGGTCGTGTCCCGACACGACAAGGTTCAGGTGGCGGGCGTGAATCGTGTCGCCCTCGGTGAGAATGACGACCCGCTCCATGCAGTTCTGCAGTTCACGGACATTGCCCCGCCACGGGTAGGCCTGCATCGCGTCGAGCGCAGACGGGGCCAGCATCAAAGGCGGACGCGACAGGTCGCGGCAGAACCGCTCGATGAAGTAGCGCGCCAGCATCGGAATGTCGTTGGGACGATCGCGGAGCGGCGGGATGGTGATCGGGAAGACGGACAGGCGGAAGTAGAGGTCTTCCCGGTACTGCCGGGCAGCAACGGCCGCCTTCAGGTTGCGATTGGTCGCCGCCACCACACGCACATCCACCTGCAGCGGCGCGAGGCCGCCGACGCGTTCGAAGCGTTTCTCTTCGAGCGCGCGCAGAATCTTGGCCTGGAGCGTGAGCGGCAGCTCGCCGATCTCGTCGAGGAACAGCGTGCCGCGGTGCGCCATCTCGAACTTGCCGAGTTTTCGATTGTTCGCCCCGGTGAAGGCGCCCTTCTCGTAGCCGAAGAGTTCGGTCTCGAGCAGGTTCTCAGGAATGGCCGCGCAGTTGATGGCCACAAACGGTCCGTCGGCACGCGGGCTGAGGTGATGCAGCGTACGGGCAAACAGCTCCTTGCCCGTGCCACTTTCCCCTTCAAGAAGCACCGTGGCGTCGGTGGCGGCGGCGCGATGCAGCGACACCGTCACCTGTTTCAGCTTCGGATCCTCCCCGATGATCTGCGGCGCCCCACGACGCGAGGCGAGTTCTTCCTTGAGCAGGATGTTCTCTGTGGCCAGCCGGCGCATCGCCAGCGCACGTTCGACCATGAACGACAGCTGATCGAGATCGACCGGCTTGGCGAGGAAGTCGAGCGCGCCGTCGCGCATCGCGACGACCGCGTCCTGGATGCTGCCAAAGGCGGTCATCACCACGACCGGCAGCTCAGCGTCGAGCTCCTTGGCGGCGCGAAGCACGCCAAAGCCGTCGCCCTGGGGCAGCCTCAGGTCAGACAGCACCATGGCCGGGCGGACGTTGCGCAGCACCTGCGCTGCTTCGGCCTCGTCTCTGGCCTCAACGACGGCATGCCCCTGCGACTCGAGCGCATGGCGCAGCATGATGCGGAGCGAGTCCTTGTCCTCGACAAGGAGAATGGGCGGGTCGGTGACGCGTGGAGAGGCCACAGGACGGGACCTAACGCAGCCAGCCTGGCGCAACGCCAGCACGGCGCGCTTCTTCTTCGAGATCGGCAATCGCCTTGCGGCCCAGCAGCACAGACGCTTTCATCCGTTCGAGTTCAGCGACGGCTTTGTCGCGCTCCGTGGCGACCCGTGCGCGCTGTGCCGGATCGTCGCGGCCGGTGAAATCGGCGGTCAGCGCGTTGACGCGCGACTGCAGCGCTTCGGTTAGCACGCGGTCGCGCTCGAGCTGCTCGCGGGCAGCGTTCATGCGCTTGCTCCAGTAGGCGCGGTCTTTGACCTCAGCGGCCGGCGTTGCCGCCGTTGCCGGCGTGTTGTCGTCTTTGTTGGCGTCGGCGGTCGCCGCCGCGTCGGCGGCGCCAGGGGTCGGCTGCGCGCTGGCGGCAGCACCCGGCGGCGGATCGGCGACCGGCTTCAGGTTGTCGTTCGTGTAGACCTTGCCGGACGACTTCGCATTCTTGCGCCGTTCTTCTTCCTGTTTCGCGACCTCAGCCAGCGTCTGTGCGCGCAACGGCGCCAGCGCAGACATCGTGATACTGAGTGCCAGGCACGTGACGAGAGTACGCATGACTCTGACACTATCGGCGCGAATCGCGGAGGCCAGCACCCCTCATCAGAGGGCCTTCCAGGTGTGCACTCGCACTCTGATCGCAGAGGCCGGGTCCGACTCGTCAGTGCGATACCGTGAAATCACCACCTCGATCGCACGGTGTGCTCCGCGCGGCCCGAACGCCTCGCCGCGAAGCGCGATCACGTGGCGCCCAGGGTTCGGCGGCCCCACCGAGCTGCCATCTCTCAACGGATCGCCATCGTTCTCTCCCCCATCGTCGGCCACCATGGCGACCACGTAGAACGCCGAGCCTTGTGTGGGTGCGCCCACGAGGTCGTCGAGGGTGCCGTGCGCGTACAGCGTCCAGCGCGGATTGTTGACGCCCCACGGACGCCGCTCGGTCGTCGCGTTCATCTGCGTCTCCGTGCAGGGCGCGCGCCTGAAGCAGTTGGCGAGACTCAGTACCTCTGCGAACGCCAGCGGCGAGCCATCGGGCAGGGTGCGCGACCCGCCAGGCGCACCGTCAACGAACGCCGACCGCGTCGCTCCAGCAAGCACCTGATCCCAGTCGGCCACGTCGCGGAGTTCGCCGATCGTTTGCTCGACGACTGCAGACGCCGCATAGAGCGCTTCGCTGCTTGTTCGGTAGTTGCCGCCAATCGCGGTTTCAGCCGACGTGACCACAATGAGGCCCGCGCCGAGACCGAGCAGGAGCGCGATCGCCAGTGTGGCCGCGAGCAGTGCGACGCCGTGCTCGCGGCGGAACTGGCCGATCATCGCCCCGGCTCCAGGTTGAAGGGGGCCACGTCGAAGGTGGCCTCTGCGTCAGGCACCATCCGCACCGACGCCTGCGAAGTGCCTGGACGCACAAACAGCAATCCGGCCGGTCCCCGCAGGGAGGGCGCGGCCGCCTCGGTGCGCACACTCACCGAGATGGCGCGGACGCGCAGCAGGTCGGCGTCGAACCGATTGGGGTCCGTGTCGTCGCCACACCACGGCCCGTCGGTCAACTGCTCTGGTGATAGTTCGACCAGCGTGGCGCCGAGCGACGACAGTCGTGGTGTC
>CADEEX010000032.1 GCA_902826465.1 uncultured Acidobacteriota bacterium | reverse complement strand
GCACGACCTAGATCTCCCGAGAATTGGCTACGTCCACAGCTGGACGCGTACCCAAGACGAGGGATGGTGGCGCGCGGCGTTCGATACCTACGGCGTGCCGTACACGTACTTTGCGGATCAGAAGTTGCGTGAAGGCAATCTGCGCGGCAAGTACGACGTGCTGGTGCTGCCCCACATTGGTGGAAGCGCCGTGTCGCAAGTGACCGGGATGGCAATCACCGGTACCGCGCCGTTGCCGTACAGGAAAACCGAGTCAACACCGAACCTCGGCGCCCTCGACACCAGCGACGACATCCGAGGCGGTATGGGCTTGGACGGGTTGGCCGAGCTCGTGAAGTTCGTGCGCGCCGGCGGCTTGCTCATCACCGAGGGTTCAACGGCCACGATTCTTCCTGAGTACGGACTGACTCCTGGCATCACGGTGGACGAGCCGGGCCAACTGTTCGTGCGGGGCTCGATCGTTCGTGGGTCGATCGCAGATTCGAAGAGCCCGGTGGCGTACGGCTATGCCGGGAGCGAACTGCCGCTGTATTTCAATCAGGCCCCCGTGTTCAACGCTGGCGGGCGTGGCGCGGCGCCAGCGGCCTCGCCCAACGCCGGCTTCGGTCAGACCATCACGCCGAATGCGACGCCGCTCCGCATTCAGCCCTACGAGCGGACTGCGGAGAGCGCGGCGCCAGAGCCGGCGAGCGGCGCCGCGTCTCGACCGCGCGCAGATGATGTGGCGCAGGTGCAGCAGCAGTCAGGGACGCCCGCTGAGGTGCGCCCCCGCGTGCTGCTGCAGTTTGCGGCGGATCCGAATGCGCTGTTGCTGTCGGGCACGCTCGCGGGCGGGCAGGCGCTGGCGGGGCGTCCGGCCGCGATCGATACGAAGATCGGCGACGGTCACGTGCTGCTCTTTGCCATCCGCCCGTTCTGGCGATGGCAGACGCATGGCACATACAGCCTCGGGTTCAACGCGCTGATGAACTGGAACGACCTCGACGCCGGGCGCTAGAGCGTCTGTCTAGTCTTTGAGCACTAACAGCAGATCGCGCGCCTCGACGACGATCCCCGTGTCGGCGTGGATCTCCGCGACATGTCCGTCGCGCGGGCTGTAGACCGCGGTCTCCATCTTCATCGCTTCGATCGACAGCAGGCGTTCTCCAGATTTCACCGCCTGGCCGACGCGCACGGCCACGTTCGACAGCTTGCCCGGCATCGGTGCGGCAATGTGGTTGGCGTTTTCCGGATCGGCCTTGGGATGTCGCTTGATGGTGCCCGCCACCGCCTTGTCGGCCACGTTCACCGCCCGAGGCTGTCCGTTCAACTCGAAGAACACCGTGCGCGTCCCGTCCTCGCGCACTTCGCCCGTGGTCAGGAACTTCACGAACAGCGTCTTTCCCCGCTCTATTTCAATCGAGGCCTCGGTGCCCGGCTGCATCCCGTAGAAGAAGTGCGCGGTCGGAATCGACGACGTATCGCCGTACTGCTGCACGTGCTTCTGAAAGTCGAGAAACACGTCCGGGTATAGCAGGTACGACAGGACTTCTTCGTCGCTCGCCTCTCGCTTGATGCTGACCGCGAGATCTGCGCCCGCCTTGGCGAAGTTCGCCGGCGGCAACGACGCGCCAGGCCGCCCGACGATGCGCTCAGCCCGCGCCGATCCGAGAACGACGTCCTGGAACCCCTTCGGCCAGCCCCCTTCAGGTTCGCCGAGCATGCCCTGCATCATCTCGACGACGCTGCGCGGAAACGCCAGCTGGCTCTTCGGCTGCAACACATCGTCGGCGGTGAGCCGATTGGTGACCAGAAACAACGCCAGATCGCCGACCACTTTGCTCGACGGCGTGACCTTGACGATGTCTCCCACGAGGCGGTTTGCGGTCGCATAGGCGTCCGCGACTTCCGGCCAGCGCCCTTCGAGGCCGCGGTTCCGTGCCTGCTGTCGCAGATTCGTGTATTGTCCGCCCGGCATCTCGTGCTGGTACACGTCAGGTCCCGGCGCGCTCAGGCCTTCTTCGAACGGGTAGTACAGCTCGCGCACGGCGCCCCAGTAGCGGCTCAAATCGTCGAGCGCGGCTTGATCGAGCTGTGTGTCGCGCTCCGTGTGTCGCAGCGCCGCCACGATCCCGTTGAGCGTGGGCTGGCTGGTCATGCCGCTCATCGACGCAATCGCCGCATCGACGATGTCGACGCCGGCGTCGGAGGCCTGCAGCAACGAGGCAGAGTTGATGCCGCTGGTGTCGTGCGTGTGGAAGTGAATAGGCACGCCGACTTCGTCTCGCAGCGCCTTCACGAGCGCGTGCGCGGCGTATGGCTTGCAGAGTCCGGCCATGTCCTTGATGGCGAGAATGTGCGTACCCATCTCGACCAGCCGCTTCGCCATGCGCACGTAGTAATTGAGCGAATACTTGGTACGTGTCGGATCGAGAATGTCGCCGGTGTAGCAGATCGCCGCTTCGCAGAGCGCATTGGTGTCGAGCCGTACCGACTCGATGGCCAGCTGCATGTTCGCGGTCGAATTGAGCGAGTCAAAAATTCGGAACAGGTCGATGCCTGACTCCGCACTCTGCTTGACGAAGGCGCGGACCACATTGTCGGGATACGACGTGTAACCGACGGCATTGCTGGCGCGCAGCAACATCTGGAACAGGATGTTGGGAATCCTGGTCCGCAACTCTTCCAGCCGCTGCCACGGATCTTCCTGGAGAAACCGCATGGCGGTATCGAACGTGGCGCCGCCCCACATTTCGATGCTGAAGAGATTCGGCGTGGTCCAGGCCATCGCGTCGGCCACCGCCAGCATGTCGTAGCTGCGGACCCTCGTCGCGAGCAGCGACTGGTGCGCGTCCCGCAACGTGGTGTCGGTGATCAACAGTCGCTTCTCGGCGCGGATCCACTCGGCGAACTTGTCAGCACCGAGCGCCTGCAGGCGTTGCCGCGTGCCGGCCGGCGGCGTCTCGCCGCGAGGCGCCGCAGGCGCGTGTGGCAGCAGCAGCTTGCGCTGCGGGTCGAATGAACCCTTCACGTCGGACCGGCCGTTGACGATCACGTCGGCCAGATACGACAGCACCTTGGTGGCGCGGTCGCGAGGGGCGCGGAAGACGAACAGCGCCGGCGTGTCGTCGATGAACGTCGTGGTCGCTTCACCCGACTTGAACGTCGGGTGACCGATCAGGTTCAGAAGGAACGCGATGTTGGTCTTGACGCCCCGAATGCGGAACTCGCGCAGGGCGCGGTCGGACCGCTGCACCGCTTCTTCAAGTGAACTGCCCCACGTGGTGACCTTGACCAGCAGTGAATCGAAGTACGGCGTGATGACCGACCCGCCGAACCCGTTGCCGCCGTCGAGTCGCACCGCAAAGCCACCGGCCGAGCGATATGTGGTGATGCGACCGTAGTCGGGGATGAAGTGGCGATCGGGATCTTCAGTGGTGATGCGGCATTGCATCGCCACGCCCCGCGTCTCGATCTTGTCTTGCGGCGGAATGTTGACCGGCGATTCGTGCAGGCGATGTCCGCTCGCGATGAGAATCTGGCTCCGCACCAGATCGACGCCGGTCACCATCTCGGTGACGGTGTGCTCGACCTGGATGCGCGGGTTCACTTCGATGAAGAAGAACTCGTTGCGATCGACATCGAGCAGGAACTCGACGGTGCCGGCACTGCGATACCCGACCGAGCCACAGAGCGCCGTGGCCGACTCACAGATCTTGCGGCGAAGGTCGAGCGGCAGGTTGATGCTGGGCGCCACCTCGACGACCTTCTGGTGCCGACGCTGCACCGAGCAGTCGCGTTCCCAGAGATGGACCAGGCTGCCCTGTCCGTCGCCGAGGATCTGGACCTCGATGTGCTTGGCGCGACGAATGTAGCGCTCGAGAAACACATCGGGCCGGCCGAACGCCGCGCCCGCCTCACGTTGCGCTTCTGCGAGCTTGGCCTCGAGCTCTTCGGCCTGGGTAACCACCCGCATGCCGCGGCCACCGCCGCCAAAGCTCGCCTTGATCATCAGCGGGAAGCCGATTCGCTGCGCTTCCTTAGCCACCTCCGCCGGGTCGCTGATCGCGTGCTCGGTGCCAGGAATCGTCGGCACATTCGCGGCCTGCGCCAGGCGCTTGGCGGCGGTTTTGTCGCCGAACGCGTCGAGATGATCAGGTGTTGGCCCGATAAACCGGATGCCGGCGGCCTCGCAGGCCCGTGCGAACGGCCCGCTTTCCGACAGGAACCCGTAGCCAGGATGGATCGCATCGACGCCCTGGGCCTTGGCCACCGCGATGATGGCGTCGATGTTCAGGTACGACCGCACCGGCTCGCCGCCCTGCGGCGGACCGATCAGGAACGCTTCATCGGCTTTGAAGCGATGCAACGAGAAGCGGTCTTCGTGGCTGTAGACCGCGACAGTGCGCAGACCGAGTTCGGTTGCGGCACGGAAACAGCGAATCGCGATTTCCGAACGGTTGGCGACAAGCAGTTTCCGCATAGATGACAGGGAATTTCGATCTTAACGTAAGATTTCAGACCGTGGCGCCCTCGCGCGACATCGTGGTCGTCGGCGCAGGCATCGTCGGCTGCGCGGTTGCCTACGAACTGGCCCGGCGCGGAGCGTCGGTAGAGATTATCGACGATCGCGGCGCCGGTATGGGAGCGACGCAGGCATCGGCAGGGATGCTCGCGCCGTTCAACGAGGCGCCCGACGGCGGTCCCCTGCTCGACATCGCCCTCCGCGGCCTCGAGATTTACGACAGTTTCGTTGCCCAGCTCTGTGACGATGCCGCGGTGACGCTGAATTACCGGCGGTCCGGCACGCTCGAAGTGGCACGGACTGACGCCGGCGTGGCGCGGCTCGCGCATACACAATCGGTCCTGGCCGCACGCGGAGTGGACGCGGAGTGGCTGGATCGGTCGGACCTGCGCAGGCGCGAACCGACCCTGGCACCATCGGCCGCTGCGCTGTTCATTCCCAGTCAGGGTTTCATCGGTGCCGCCGAGCTGACGCGAACGATGGCGAGTGCGGCACGCCGTCATGGCGCCCGACTCATCGAACACGGACGCGTCAAGCGGATCGCGCGGCACGGCGATGAGATGTCGGTGGTCACCGATCGTGGGTCGTTGACCGGCGACACCGTGGTGCTGGCGGCCGGCAGTTGGTCAGGGCAGATCTCCGTCGAGGGCGTTGACGCACCCCTGCCGGTGACGCCAATCCGCGGCCAGCTGCTGCAACTGCAGTGGAGTGGGCCGCTGTTGACGCGGGTGGTCTGGAGTGAGCGTTGCTACGTGGTCCCGTGGGACGACGGGACCGTCCTCGTCGGCGCGACTGTGGAAGACGCGGGCTTCGATGAGCGCACCACGGTGGCGGGCGTGCAGGAGTTGATGGCGGCGGTCTGCGATCTGGCGCCGTCCGCGTCGGCCGCGACGTTCGTGGCGGCGCGTGCCGGCCTGCGTCCGGCCGCGCCAGACCATCTGCCGATCATCGGGCGCTCGTCTGCGTTACCGTCGCTGATCTATGCCACCGCGCACTATCGTAACGGCGTGTTGCTGGCGCCTCTCACGGCCAGAGTCATAGCTGACCTGCTGCTCGACGATCGGATTGATCCGATGTTCGAGCAGACGACGCCGATGCGGTTTGGGGCATTCTGATGAGTGCGCGAGACGAATGGTTCGACTGGCAACGCACGCATACCGACGCGTTGCAGGCGCTGCAGGATGCGCAGCGTGTCTATCACCGCGCCGTGTCGGGAAGCGCCTTTGTCGGCAACGACGGTGTGGCGTCGGCGGCGACAAGAGACGCGCTGCGCGCGGTGGATGACGCGCGTGTGCGACTCGATGACGTACGCGCCAGACAACCCCGCTGATTGGCTCCGCGGCTCGAGGCCGCGAGCGAAGGAGCACCCATGGCACTGCTATCGCACGATGAGATTCAACGTCGTCTCCGGACCCTCGAGGGCTGGGCGGTCGAGGGGCACACGATTCGCAAGCAGTTCACCTTCGGTGGGTTTCCCCAGGCCATTCAGTTTGTGACGCGACTCGTGCCCGGCGCGGAATCGGCCGATCACCATCCCGATATCACGATCCACTACAGGCGCGTCACGCTCTCGTACTCGACCCACAGCGAGGGCGGTCTTACCGACAAGGACTTCGCCGGTGCGGCGCAGGCCGATCAGCTGGCGACGTAATGCGACTCAAGCGCACCTACAGCTCGCGCGAAGTGGCCGCGTTTACCGGGCTGTCGGCGCGGCAGCTGCAGGTGTGGGAGGCCAGCGGTCTGTTGCCACCGGCCATCCCGTCGCACCCCACGGATCGTGGCGGTCACACCGAGAGGCGTTATACGCCGATCGATGTGTTCGAGCTGATGGCGCTGGCCGATCTTCGCCGCCGCGGTTTCTCCATTCCGCAGTTGCACACAGTGATCGAGGCACTGACGTCGCACTTCGGGACGACGTTGTTCAAGGCCACTGGCGGCGGTGGGCTGATACAGCTGTTGACCGACGATCGCGAGATCTTTGTGCGCACCGGGGTTGGCGAGCTGTACAACCTGCTCGAATCGCCTGGCCAGCCACTGCTGGTGGTTGGCGACGACAAACAGCTACAGGAGTTGGGGAGCGGGAAGCGGCGACGGACGCGAACTAGCTAATCGGGAAGATCTTCTCGAGGTCGTCGGCCGGCCGGGGAATGACATGCACGCCGACGAGTTCTCCGACGCGTCGAGCCGCAGCGGCACCGGCATCGGTGGCGGCTTTTACAGACCCGACGTCGCCGCGCACGATGGCGGTGACCAGGCCCGCGTCCACCTTCTGCCAGCCGACAAAGACGACGTTGGCGGTCTTGACCATGGCGTCGGTGGCTTCGATCATGCCGACCAGCCCACGCGTTTCGATCATGCCGAGAGCGTCACCGAGTTCGCGCTTCTCTTTGTCAGCCATCAGGGGCATCACTGTATCACGAGGGGTTCCACGGTTCCGGGGTTCCGGGTTCCACGGTTCAGGGTTCAGGGTTCCACGGTTCAGGGGTTCAGGGGTTCAGGGTTCAAGGACACCAGGGAATCGTGCTTCGTCGGCTCGATAACCTGGAAAGATCGGTGTGAGGTCGGCGACGCCCAGGTGGCGGGCCACGATTTCACCGAAGACGTCCCGAAAGTCGGTCGTGATCGCCAGGTCGCGCCCCTGGTAACGCTGGTCCGCGCCGAGGCCGGGCCACCGGCCGTACCCCCGGCCGCCGCGTACTGGACCGCCGGCCACCAGCATCGCGTTGCCGTGGCCGTGGTCGGTGCCGCGATTGCCGTTCTCGCGCACAGCGCGCCCGAACTCCGACATCGTGATGATCACGGTGTCGGCCAGACGGTCACCAAGGTCCGTCGTGAGCGCGGCGATCGATCGCGCGAAGTCGTCGAGCCGGGTACCGAGGAGGCCCTGTGTCGACCCCTGGTTGACGTGCGTGTCCCAGCCACCAACCTCGGCGAACGCCACTTCGAGTCCGAGGTCGGCCTTGATGAGCTGAGCGATCTGCCGTAGCGACTGCCCGAACGCCGAACGCGGGTATTCGGCCCCATGCTCTGGCCGATAGCGAGTCGGGTCGGCGGCCTTCATCGTTCGCATGGCGTCGAAGGCCTCTCGCCCTGTGCCGTTGAGGATCTGGTCGGCCGCCGCCGCATACTGCGACTCGAATGACGGAGCGGTCTGGCTGCCGCGGAGGCCGAACTGCTCGAGGCTCTGCACGGCGAGCGTCGACGCTTTGCCCTGCAAGGCACGCGGCAGTTGTGCGGTGAGCGCGACGGCACGGAACGGCGCGGCCGGTTCAGTGCGGGCCTGCAGGTAGCGATTGAGCCATCCGTCACCAGTGTTCTTGACGCCGGGCGTCGCCGTTTCCATGTAGTCCTGCGCATCGAAATGCGAGCGCGTGGCGTCTGGCGATCCGCACGCATGCACGACGGCAAGGCTCTTCTGATCCCACAGTGGCTTCAATACCGCCATTCGCGGATTGAGGGCGAAGAAGCCGTCGAGGTCGATGGCCGTGGTCGCATCGTCAGACGTGGGCTTGCCGATGGCAAGCGTTGGTCGGCCCTTGTAGTAGTCGGCGTCGCCAAACGGTACGACGACGCTGAGGCCATCGACGGCGCCGCGCTGGAAAATCGCAATCAGCCGCTTGGCGCGGCGTGTCGGGGCAGCGGCGAAGGCGGTGCGCGCGAGAAACGAGGGTGCGAACCCGAGGCTGACCAGGGCAAACGATCCGCCGCGGATGAAAGCGCGTCTCGAGATCAAGAAATCCCTCCTACTGCTTCTGAAACTCCGGCGAACCGAGGGCGAGCGCCATCGCCTGCGCCGGCGTTGTCGCCTTCGCGATCATCGATCGCGAGGTCGCGCTGAGGTTGGACACCAGGGTGGCGGGATCGACGGACCGGACGGTGACGCCGCGCATCGTGCCGGTGGCCAGCGACAGCGCGGTGTTCATCCGGCGGACCAGTGCACCAGTGTTGACCCATGACTCCGCGTCGTCCTTGTAGCCAGTGGGCGGCTGGCACTGGTAGAGCGGCATCCCGAGTTCCTGCAGTGCTCGAACCACGGGCCGAGCGTCGGTCACGTCGGCGTCCGTCGCCCGCAGCGCGCTCACGACGAACTCGAACGGCGTCTTGATTTTCGTGGCGTACCTCTCGGCGGCCAGGAATTCTGGCGCTGTCAGCAGCGTGCGCATCACGGCGCGGAGATCACCATCGGTGCGCGAGAAGGTCGCCGCCGCGCGGTCTACCAGCGCCGGTGGTGGTGCATCGCCGACGAAGCGTTGTGCCAGCTTGAGGCTGATGTGGTGCGCCGTGGCGGGATGGGCGGCGAGCAGGTCGAGCACGCGCTCGCCGTCGCGCGCGCCACCTCCCGCCGCCATGTCGACTCCCATCACCACCTTCGGGCCATCGTCATGCAGCGCCGGAACGAAGCGGAAGCCGCCGCCTTGACGCGGCCCGGCGATCGTCCAGCCGGTGAACGCCCGCGCGACTTCGGTGACGTCCTGCTGCGTGTAGCCGCCATCAACGCCGAGCGTGTGCAGTTCAAGCAGTTCGCGTCCGTAGTTTTCGTTGAGCCCACGCGTGCGAGCCGGTACCGGCTGTGCACCGGGCGGTGAGATGCCGCCCGAGCGAGCGGTCGACGCGCCAGCGCGCCCACGACCTCGGTTCCGTCGCGTTGCGTCACGCGTGGGGTCGGCGGTGGTCGCGCTCATCCAGTTGTCCAGGTAGAACAGCATCGCCGGGCTCCTGGCAGTGGCGCCGAGCAGATCGCGAAATCGTCCGAGCACAAGCGGACGGATCGCCGCCCGCTCGTATTCGGTCAGCATGAATCGCGTCGGTCCCTTGCGTGCGTCGACGTTGAAATGGTTGAACCAGAAGTCGACCAGTACCTCCTGGAGCTGACGATCGCTGTAGACTGCGCGCAGCACCTTCTGCTGCGAGAGCTCCAGCACTGGGACTGCCCCGAGGCGCCGTTCCGGTCCTTGCGTTCCCCCGGCGGCGTCAGGCTGCGCCGGCGCTGGACCGCCCGCCTCCTTCATCGCGCGGCGCGCCTCGAGTCCAGGCGTTTCATAGCGTTCTGCGATTTGACGCGATGTCATCGTGAGCGACACGAGCGGCGCCAGTCTTGATGCAATCGCGGTGTCTGGCATCTGCTCAGGGTGGAGCTGTTCGTCGATGAACGCCTGTGCCCCTTGTGCCATCACCCGGTCAACATCGCCAGGCCGTGCGCCGAAGCCGAGCCGATTCAACAGATGCGTGGCGAGCGCGACGTCAGTTGTCGGCGCGTTCGCCCGTGGTTGCGCCATCAGGAGGCTTGTGGTGCAGGCAATTCCCAGCATCGCCGCGGTGTGTCGTCCTCTCATACTGCGAGCCTCCGTCTGCGTGTCGCCCTGACGCCGCCTCTTATCCCCGTTCACTGTCACTCTCTTAGACCACCCCGCCGACCGTTCGTTAAACCCCGTAGAATCTGGAGCCATGCAGGATTTCGAGAAGCTCGGCGTCTTCTACCTGGGTAAGCGATTCGATGCGTCCACAAAGACGGTGACCGACGACCTCGTGTTGTACGACTCGAAGGATCTGGTGACGCACGCGGTCTGTGTCGGCATGACCGGCAGCGGCAAAACCGGTCTGGGCATCGCCGTGATTGAAGAGGCGGCGATCGACGGTGTGCCCGTGATCGTCATCGACCCGAAAGGGGATCTGACGAACCTGCTGCTGACATTTCCGTCGCTCGCGCCAGACGACTTCCAGCCATGGGTGAACGAAGACGACGCCAGGCGCGCCGGCAAGAACGTGAACGACTTCGCGGCCGAGCAGGCGGCGCGGTGGAAGAACGGGCTGGGCGAGTGGGGTCAGGACGGTGCCCGCATTCAGCGCTTACGTGACGCGGCGGAGTTCGCCATCTACACGCCTGGCAGCACGGCTGGTCTTCAGGTGTCGGCGCTGACCTCATTCGGCCGACCGGCCATCGACGAGCCCGAGCTGCTCCGCGAGCGCGTGCACACGGCGGTGTCCAGTCTGCTGGCGCTGGCGGGTGTCAACGGCGAACCGCTCAAGAGCCCCGAGCACATCCTGTTGTCAACAATTCTGCTGAACGCCTGGCAGGCCGGCGAGAGTCCCGATTTGCCGGCGCTGATTCATCGCGTCCAGCAGCCACCGTTCACGCGCATCGGTGTGATGGACGTCGACAGCTTCTTTCCGGCGAAGGACCGGCTCGCGTTCGCGATGGCGCTCAACGCGCTCATCGCCTCGCCAGGATTCGAAGTGTGGAGTCAGGGCGAGCCGCTCGATGTCGCGGCCTTCCTGCGCACGACCGGCGGCAAGCCGCGCGTGTCGGTGTTTTCGATCGCGCATCTTGATGACAGCCAGCGGATGTTCTTTGTGTCGCTGCTGCTGAACGCGGTGGCCGGCTGGATGCGCAGCCAGAGCGGCACGTCGAGTCTGCGCGCCATGGTCTACATGGACGAGATCTTCGGCTTCTTCCCACCCGTCGCTAACCCGCCATCGAAGGCGCCGCTGTTGACGCTGCTCAAGCAGGGGCGCGCTGCCGGCGTCGGCGTCGTGCTGGCGACACAGAATCCGGTCGACCTCGACTACAAGGGTCTGTCGAACATCGGCACCTGGTGGCTCGGGCGGTTACAGACCGATCGCGACAAGGCCCGCGTCCTCGACGGACTGGAAGGCGCGAGCGATGGTGCCTTCGATCGCGCCGAGGTCGATCGGCTCCTCTCGGCGTTGACGAGCCGTGTGTTCCTCATGCGCAACGTGCACGACGATGGACTGACGCTGTTTCAGTCGCGCTGGGCCCTGTCGTATCTCCGCGGGCCGCTCGGCCGCGACGACATCAAGAAGCTGACCGCAGGCGCGAAGAAGGCATCGACGATGCCGTCGGCGTCGGTGACGCCGACATCGCCAGCGCGAGGATTCGCGGCGTCTGATGCGGCGAGTGAGCGGCCGATCGTACCGGCGGAAGTGCCGCAGTACTTCTCTCCGGAGGCCGCAGCGGCCGTGTCCACGCCGCTGCGTGGTGTCGTCTACGCCGCGGTGAGTGCGCGATTCGTTGAGCCCAGGTTGTCGATCGACACGTCGCGGACGGTGATGCTGGCCGCGCCGATCGTCGATGGTGCGGTAGCGGTGGACTGGGAGCAGGCCGAGCGTGTCGAGTGGACGCCGGACGTTCTGGAGAAAGAACCGCCCGACGGCGCCCGCTTTGCCCCGCTCCCCTCGATCGCGCTGAAAGCCAGGAGCTACGACACCTGGGGCAAGCAGCTGCTCGCCAGCCTGGTCGCCACCGAAGCGCTCGAGCTGTTCAAGAGCCCGGCCACCGATCTGGTGTCGCAGCCAGACGAATCCGAGCGCGACTTTCGTGCCCGCCTCGCGCAGGCGTCACGCGAATCCCGCGATGCTGCTCTGGACAAGGTGAAGAAGAAATACGCGTCGAAGCAGGCCGCGCTCGCCGAACGACTGAGAAAGGCGCATCAGGCCAAGGAGCGGGAATCCGAGCAGGCCTCCGGTCAGAAGTTGCAGACGGCCATCTCGTTCGGCGCCGCCATTCTCGGCATGTTCGGCGGGCGGAAGAGTGTCAGCGTCGGCAATCTGGGCCGGGCAACCACTGCCATCCGTGGCGCTGGACGCGCGATGAAAGAGTCGCAGGATGTCGCTCGTGCCGGCGAAACGATCGAAGCGATTCAGGCCCAGGTCGATGAGCTCGACGCGCAGGTCAACGCGGAGTTCGACGCGATTACGGCCGCGAGCGACGCTGCCACCGAGACGCTCGAACCGGTCGTCGTCAAGCCAAAGAAGACTAACCTGACACCAAAGCTCGTGGCGTTGGTCTGGACCAGATAGCTATTCGTCACCCATGAACGGATAGCGATAGTCGCGCGGCGGGTTGAACGTCTCTTTCACCGTCCGCGCGCTGACCCAACGGGTGAGGTTCAGCTGCGACCCCGCCTTGTCGTTGGTGCCCGACGCCCTGGCGCCGCCAAACGGCTGCTGCCCAACCACCGCACCCGTCGGCTTGTCGTTGATGTAGAAGTTGCCGGCGGCATAGCGGAGCGCCGCCGACGCCTGCACGACCGCCTCGCGGCTCTGCGAAAAGACCGCTCCCGTGAGCGCGTAGGGCGAGGTCCGATCGACCAGCTCCAGTGCCTCTTCCCAGCGCGCATCGTCGTAGACATACGCGGTGACGACGGGGCCAAAGATCTCTTCCTCGAGGGTCTTGAACGAGGGATCCGTGGTTTCGATCAGCGTCGGACGCACGAAGTAGCCGTTGGTCGCATCCGCTGTTCCGCCGGCGATGACGCTGGCATGCGCACGCCCGTACTCGATGTAGGCCGCAATGCGATCGAACGCGCGGCGATCGATCACGGCACCCATGAAGTTCCGGAAGTCGCGAACGTCGCCAACGGCGAGCGCGTCGATGGTGGCGGTCAAGCGGTCGCGCAGGCCCGGCCAGACCGATCGGGGCACATAGAGCCGGCTCGCGGCGGAACACTTCTGACCCTGAAACTCGAATCCGCCGCGGATGACGGCTGTGAGCAGGGCGTCCACATCGGCTGACGGATGCGCGAGGATGAAGTCCTTGCCGCCGGTCTCGCCAACGATCCGTGGATACGAGCGATAGATGTTGGTCGTCGCACCGATCGTCTTCCACATGCTGTTGAAGACCGTGGTGCTGCCGGTGAAGTGCACGCCGGCGAGGTCGCGGTGCCCGAGCACGATTTCGCTCGTTGCGATCGGATCGCCAGGCACCATGTTGATGACGCCCGGCGGCAGCCCCGCGGCCTCGAGCAGTTGCATCACGTAGTGCGCCGACAGCATCGCCGTCGCCGACGGTTTCCAGACCACGGTGTTGCCCATCAGCGCCGGCGCCGTCGGCAGGTTCGCGGCGATGGCGGTGAAGTTGAACGGCGTGACTGCGTAGACGAAGCCTTCGAGCGCGCGATACTCGACCTGATTCCAGATGCCGCGGTCGCTCACGGGTTGCTCGTCGAGCAGGTCTTGCGCGAAGGCGACGTTGAAGCGGAAGAAGTCGATCGTCTCGCACGCCGCGTCAATCTCAGCCTGGAAGACGGTCTTTGACTGGCCAAGCATGGTGGCGGCGTTCAGGGTGTCGCGCCACGACGTGGACAGCAGGTCGGCGGCCTTCAGGAACACAGCGGCGCGATCGTCGAACGACCACGCCGACCACTCGCGATGGGCAATCATCGCGGCGTCGATCGCCTGGCGCACGTGCTCGGGACTGGCCTGATGACACTGTCCCAGCACGTGGCGATGATCGTGCGGCATGACGACCGGCAACGTACGACCGGTCCGGATCGCGCGTCCGCCGATGACGATGGGAATCTCGACGGTCTCGCCCGCCATGACGTCGAGGCGGGCTTTGAGGGAGGCGCGCTCGGCAGCCCCGGGCGCGTAGGCGCGCACTGGTTCATTCACCGGTACTGGAACCCGACGTCGTCCACCGAACACTGCACCCATGTCTGGATTCTATGCCGTGAGCCGCACCGCAGCGTCAGCGTGTGGTCAGAGGCTCGTTCAGAAACGTCACCAGCGGGGCGATCACGCGAAACGTCCTGACCAGCTCGCGATAGAACGTCGGCGAATAGGCGAACGTCGCCGGCAGTTCGCGTGCCGCGAGAAACTGGCGATGCTTGAGCCACGGTCCGGCGGGGTGGTCCTTGGCGAACCCGCGGGGCACGCGCTGCAGCGTCTCGCCTTCGAGGCTGCCGAGTGTTCGCCGAAACACCGGAGACTCGACGATGCCGCGCAGGCGGTTGTGATTGCTGGCAATGTGTTCTCGGACCGCTTGCAGTTGCGATGTGTCCGGGGCATACATGCCGCCGCCGATCCAGACCCACGTCGGGGCGATCTCGAAATAGAGACCGGCGCCCTGATGCCGACCGAGGTCGCGCGGTGGAAACACGGCCGCGCAGTTCGTCTTGAGCGGCGCCTTGTTGTCAGAGAATCGGGTGTCGCGGTAGGGACGATAGAGCGAGACTTTCGGAGACGCAATCAGTGTCGGCGCAAACTCGCGAAGATCGACGGCGAGCCGTTCGACGATGGCGAGCATGGGCGCGCGCAGGAGCGTGTCGTACTGCTCCCGGCGCGCCTTGAACCACTCGCGATCGTTGTTCCGCTTCAGCGCGCGGAGAAACGACACCGCCTTCGGGCTGAAGCCGAGCGCCACTTACGCCTTGGCCGCCGCGGCCGCCTGCGCCATCCGTTCCTGCATCGCCCGCGTCAGATGGGGAGTGAGGCCGAGAATCCGCTGGAGCGTCATCAACTGAGCCCGATGGTGCATCTCGTGCTCCTTGGGAGACAGCAACAGCTCGAGCCGGCTCTTGACGGCGGGCTGCTGACCAGTCTTCACCAGTTCGGCCAGAAACGGCTCGTGCAGGCCCTCGAGATAGGAAGCGAAGTGCTCACCCTCTTGCTTGAGCAGCGCAATGATTTCGTCCTTGCTGAGCGCCTGCGTCTCGACGGCGGCGAGTTCGCCGAGCAGAGATGGCCAGTTCACCTTGGTCAGGTCGTCCACACGGTGCTGCTGAATGTGGAGCTGAATCTTCGGGATGGCCGCGATGTGGAGGAGTGTCTGTCCAATAGTGCGACACCCGTCGGCGGCCCTGAAACCGTAGCTCGATTCCGGAATCTCTTCCGCGATCTTCAAGGTGTTGGTACGAACCGTGCGAAAGCTGGCCGCGAGTTCACGGCCTCCGTAGTACGTCATCGATTACGCCTCCTGAAGCCCGGATGATGTCATACGGACAGGGATAGATGTTGGTAAGTGTATAAGACGCACCGGGCGTGCCCGCCGTTGCGTCACCATTGGCTGAAGACGCGCATCGCTGCGTCCCTGGCGGCGGTGTCGGCCAGCGGGAACGTGGTAAGGATGTGCGCGTACTCCTCGACGGTCAGCGCATAAAGACGCGCGACGCGCCCTTCGAGTTCTGCCGCAACCTCGGCCTGCCATTCCCTGGCCAGGAGTCGCGCTGCCGCCGCAATGGCTCCGAAGCCGGCGCCTGCTTCGCTTTCCGTTGGGACCGGTAGTCGTTCGACGATCGTGGTCGTCACGTGTGTGGCGACCCGTCGCCGCACCAGGTAGTTCACGACGAAGCTGTTGAACAGCCCGCACAGAAACCACTGCGCTCGGCGCGGCAGCGCGGTCTTCAGGCAGAGGACCGTGTGGGTGGACGCGACCTGCGCCGGCAGCATTGCGGCAATCAGGGTCTGGCGATTCGACGCGCTGGCCACGTCGCGATAGGCCAGGCGCATGCGCGCATGACGGCCGCCGAGTCGCGCGTCGGCGTCAGCGTCCGACATTGAGACCCGCGCATCTGCGACCCGGACCCGGAAGGGATCGAGGTGTTTGCCTTCCACGACCGGGACCGCGCGGCGCGCGCCCGGCGCCAGGACATCGCGGTCGTCCGTGGCGTTGAGCTCTCGCCCAAATGAGGCCTGCCATCCGTCGATGTCGCCGAGGCGCCGGAAACGCGACGTGAGCCGCTCGACGATGGCGAGGTCGAGCGGTGTGCGCACGTCGGGAATGGCGAGGTCGGGACCGGAGATGGTGTCAAGGAGTTGCGGGGACATGCGCAGCGGCCACCACCCGGAGTGCTCACGTCCGCGATCATCGCAGGCGTCTTCGAGCGTGGCTGGATCCGTTTCACCGAGGCGGCAGCGGAATTCGCCCGTCGGTGTGCCGGACTGCCCGGTCAGCAGCACGAACCTGACACTGCGGTGAATGTCGAAGATCGCCTTGCGGTTCTCGAAACCGACGAGATGCTCGACACGGCACGAGGTGAACAGCAGGTGCCGAAGCGCCGCGCTGCCCTGATCCGCGGCCAGCCCCCACGGCAGCACCATGCCGATGCGGCCTTGTGGGCGCAGCAGCGCCAACGACCGTTCGAGAAACAACTGATAGCAGTTGACGTGGCCGTCACCGAGCGCGCGATAGATCCCGGCATCGCGCGCGAAGCGCACCTGGCGTGCGGCGCTGCCGATGGACGGCGAAGACTCCGTCGAGGCGTCGTTGCGCAGCATCTCCCACGGAGGATTGCCGACGATCGCATCGAACCCGCCATCGCCGCGGCGTTGACCGTCGCTCGTGAAGAAGACTTCCGGAAACTCCAGCTCCCAATGAAACGGCCGGTGCATGGTGGCGGCGGCAGCCGCGCGCTGCAGGAACGGGGTTGCCGTACGTGCCGGCAGCGGTCCGTGTCCGGTGAGAATGGCGTCCGCCAGGGCTGGAAACAGCGTCGAGAGATCGTTGAGGTCCGTGGACAGCCAGCGTGCGATCCAGAGATCAGCGACCTGCTTCCAGCGTGACAGCGGTGAGTGGGTGGCAGACAGGTCGGCCAGGGCGCGCTCCTTGCGACGCACCTGCTCGACGGTATCAGTCGGGTCATTGTTCAGCGAGAAGCGCAGTGGCAGCAGGTCGCGCAGCATCGGTGTCACCGGATCGTCGGGCAGGAGCGGCGTGTCCTGCGGTGTGCGTCGGCGCGTGGGCGGTTGCCTGAGCGCTGAGAGCCAGACACCGAGCACGCTGTCGCCGGTCACCAGATGGTGATCGAGAAAGCCGAGGGGCCGGTCGCTGGACAGGGTCGTGAGCCACAGCGAGAGCTGGGCCAGCTGCACCGCCATCGGGTTGATGTCGACACCGAACAAACACCGTTCGGCAATCAGTCGCCGGATTGCGCTGTGTTCAGGGGGGCCGAGGTCGGTGGCATGACAGCGGCCCTCCAGCACCAGCGCCTCGGCGTAGGCCTCGGCCAGGTAGTGGCAGGCGCCGACGAGGAACGCCCCGCTGCCCATGGACGGGTCGAGGACCCGCAATGCCAGAATCTGCTCGGGCGTGGCGTCGCACACGAGCGGACCGATCGTCTGCCGCACCAGATAGCGCACGATCGGCTCCGGTGTGTAGAAGCTGCCAGTGCGTTTCCTCGCGCTCGCACCGACGTCGAGCGTGACCGTCGGCGTGGCGCGACGATCAGGATCGAAGACGACCGTCGGTGTGTAGTCGAGCAGCGTCTCGTACACGGCGCCCAGCTGTTCGACGCCAAGATCGCGGTACGCGATCGGTTCACGTCCTTCGCGATCCGCCGCTGGACGTGTCGACAACGCGACGAGTGCGCGACGTGCGGCGTCCTCGGCGAGCTTCGGCAGCTCGACCAGTGGCGCGCGCGACGGGGCAAAGAGCCGACCGTTGTAGGCGGTGACCCGCAGGTCGCCAGCGTGGCAGCCGGCGTGCGCCAGGCGGCCCACCGCCTGCACCGCCTCCCACAGGCCGCGAGACGACGAGTCGTCGGTCAGCGCACACAGGCGCTGCACGCTGTAGCTGTCGCGGTACACGGCATGCCACATCGGCACCAGTCCTCGTGCCTCGGCGAAGAACAGGAAGAGCAGCCGGTAGACCAGGGTCAGCGCCTGGGCGAACGCCTCGTCGATGGTGGCCCGTCTGGCGCGGGCGAAGAGGGCTCCCGCGACCTGGGCGGCCGCGTCCAGCACTCCCTGGCGCAGCGATCGGCAGACCTGATGTCCGTGCGCGTCGGATGCCTCGACGAGTGCCGTTGTGCTGTGTGTGGCCCGGCTGTCGGCGAGGAGGCTATTCGCGTGGGCCAGCAGCTGCAATGCTGCGCCGGTCCGTTCATCGTCGCCAGCGGCTTCGAGGTCGAACTCCACGAACCGGCGGGACGCCACGCGATCAGCGTTGATCAGTCGTGCGTGCGTGCCGTTGAACAGCAGGCACCATTCCGCCTGCCGGGTGGCGGCCTCGTTGACCGCGACGCGCCACAGCGGATCGAGCGGTTCGCCGTAACGGCTGACGATGAGCACGATGCTTGCTGCGCCAGCGCGGGCGCTGACCGAGAGCCCGCCGTGTGCCAGTGGCCGTTCCTGGTCGAACCCGGAGAATCCCAGAAGCGCCAAGAGTGAGTGAGCGCCGTGGTGAAGAAGCGAACGTTCGCTCGATGCCGGTCCTGCTGTGCGTTGGCTGTGCAGCCAGCGTGTGAGTCCCTCGCGGAAGCGTTCGGCGGTCGCCATCCCGAGGGCGTCGGTGAGCCGCTGCTCGATGAACTGTTCGGACACCAGGTGTCCGCTGAAGCCGGGCAGCATGCGATCAGGGCAGGAGCACGAGGACGGCGACGGGCGGTTCGAACACGACGGCCTGCCAGTGCTGTGCCTCGTCCACCTGCAGTTGCCATTCGGCGCTGACGGCGTTGGTGACGTGAGTGAGCCGCGCCTGCGTCTTTATCGCGCGACGGTCGAAGAGCCCAGGCTGGGTGAGCTGCGGCGTGAGATCGAAGTCGTGCGCGATGGCGCCGCGCCTGAGCGCGACGCGTTCCCAGAAGGCGCGATGTGCGAGCCGCGTCTCTTGACGCCAGTGATGGACCCGTGCGTCGACCGCGAGGTGTGCCAGCCGGTCGACGAGGTTCAGGAGATCGCGCTGGCGACTCTGGCGGTGTGCCGTGAACGTGAGCGCCGAGAGGTGCACGGCGACGACATGGCCGTGCCGCGATCGGGCCATCGAGAGCCACACCACGAGATGTCGGCCATCGAGCGCCTGGCGAACGACCGGCCGGCACCGGGTCGCCAGCGGTCCGCCTTCGAACGCGGTAAGCCAGGGCGTCTCGAATGGCCGTAGCCGTCGCGCCCAGTGCAATCGATTCGCCTCGTCTCTTGCCGCCTCGCTGGTGGGGCGCAGTTGCGGGGACGAGGCGTCACCGCGCATCGACCGGCCCGCGTCGTGACGCGCGTTTCGTAACGGATCGGCCGCGCCCACGTCGACCTGTGCCGCGGCGATGCGCGCATCCAGCCGCTCGAGCACCGCCATCTCATCGGACTCGCGGGCGATCAGGTGGAAGGCGTGAACGCGCTTTGGTTGTCCGATGCGATCGACGCGGCCAATGCGTTGCTCGAGGCGCATGGGGTTCCATGGGAGCTCCAGGTTGATCACGGTTCGGCATCCCGCGTGGAGGTTCAACCCTTCTCCCGCTGCATCAGTCGCCAGCAGCACCCCCCCTTCGGCGAAGCGCTGCAGCGAGGCGAGTCGTTCGGCACGCGAGAGGCCGCCATGGAGCAGCACACCATGCGGTACGACGGTGTTGCGCACGTGCACCAGCGTGTCGCGATATTCGGTGAAGACGATTACGGGTTCGCGGACGCGTCGTAACAGGCGGCTGAGGGCGTTCAGCTTGCTCTCGTTGGCGGAGGCGAGGCTGGCGTCGGCAGCGAGCCGGGCGAGCCAGACGCGTTCTTCGGCCGCGTCGGTCATCACCGGCTCCCTCCATTCGGGCATGGCGTCGGCCGGATCCATGTCGCCGTCTGCCTCGAACGGCAGCGCGAGCTGGGCTCCTGCCGCCGGGGTGCCATCGCCGAGCATGGCCAATCGCCGGAGAATCGATCGTGCGAGCGATGAGGCACTCGAGAGGGCGCGCTTCCGGAGCATGGCCAGTACCAGGGCGACCCGTTCGTTCGCGACGGTCGCGTCGCGCGCGACCACCGCGGCGAACGCCTCGAGCGTCGAGCGCAGGCGCCGTTCCTCGGCGGTGGGGCGGACGAGCAGTTGATGCACGCGGCGCTGGTCAGGCAAGTCGGCGTCCGCACGGGTACGGCGGAAGATCAGCAGGTCGTCGCCTCGGGCCCCGATGTCGCACAGCGCACGGAAGTCGAGTGCGTCGCCGCTGTGCGGCGGGGCGGG
>CADEEX010000031.1:18868-20375 GCA_902826465.1 uncultured Acidobacteriota bacterium | reverse complement strand
CCTGTGACCCATCGATGATCCGACTGTGACCCGTCGTTGATCACACGTTCATGATTGGCGCTGCTGTATGTGGTTGCTTACAAAGGCGATAGCAGCCCTGTCAGGAGTTTTCTGAAAGCCCACGAAAGTGAGACGCCACTCCGCGAAAGTGAGACTCACCTCCGAGAGAGTCGTACCGAGGCCCAGTGCCAACAGAGGTCAGAGTCGCTGTGCGCCATCGAGTCTGGCCGAATCCCCGCCTTCATCTCTGCTCCCGCCCGGGGCTTTGGCGGTTGTGGAAACAGTGCCCGATGAATGTCCTCGGAAGTGAATCGCCGCGCTTTTCGGACGACGATCTTCGCCCTCATCGTCCCATTCCAGAACAGACGCTATCACGGTAATCGACAAAACTCGGCCGCGGAGCCGTCGGTCGCTATGCCGCAGTCTTCGATTCGCTCTGTGCCTTCGCGGACGACTCTGCGCGGCGCTGCCGTTTCACAAACGGCGACCACAGGATCCAGTCGAGGCGCAGGTGTCTGGGCTCGGTAAAACCGTGGACACCGAACTCGAGCCGATCAGGGCCATTGAGCGGCGCGTCGAGATACGTGCCGAACAGGCGGTCCCACCAGGGCACGACAACGCCGAGGTTCGACTGCGACTCGACGCGCACGCGCGAGTGATGGGTTTCGTGCAGCTCCGGCGTCACCACCACCAGGCGCAGCACACGGTCGACCGCGGCAGGAATCTGCAGATTGGAATGCGCGAAGAGCGCCGACGCGAGTGTCACCGCAGACGACAACAGCACGCCTTCTGGCGGCGCACCAAGCAGGAACGTGACCGCCATCGAGACAGCGGTCGTCAGGACGCTATCGATCGGATGAAAGCGAAAGCCGGTCGTGAAGTCGAACGCCTGATCGGTGTGGTGCGTGCGGTGCAAGCGCCACAGCCACGGAATGCGGTGCCCGAGGTAATGCAGCACGTAGCCGTTCAAGTCGATCACCAGAAGCGTGACCGGCACCGACAGCCACAACGACACGCTGAACTGATTCAGCAGCCCCCAGCCGCGCTGCTGACACCACGCCGCCCACGCCGCACCGGCCAGGGGAAACATCCAGCGCAGGACGACGGCATCGACAACCGCGATCCCGACGTTGCCGAACCAACGAGCGTGAAGAAGAGACGCCCCCGCCTCGCGGCGGGGACGCCCCCACTCGAGCAGCACCAGGACAATGACGAGCCCGAAATACTCGAACGCGTAGAACCTGGACGCCCACTCGAGAAATGCAGACATGCGCGTCTACCGGCCCCAGCGAGCTCTGACAATTAACAAACCGCCGGCCAAGGCGGCCAGCCCGGTGGTCAGCGTGCTGCCGCTGACCTCTGGCACCTGGATCGGCGTGCTTGCCGACGTGACGACGCCAACGGCTCCCACCATCAACAGCAGTCCACTCGCATACAACACTCGACGAACCATTTCCGTCCTCCTCTTCCTGTGAAACGACGTAACCAAGTTTGTCTACCGACCCCA
>CADEEX010000031.1:0-18858 GCA_902826465.1 uncultured Acidobacteriota bacterium | reverse complement strand
CCGCATCCAACGCTCGACTCACCATTCGCGTCCTCCTCTCCTGTGAAACGAAACGACCGACTTCGCCTACCGGCCCCAGCGCGCCCTGACGAGCAGAATGCCGCCCGCCAACGCCGCCAACCCTGTCGACACCGTGCTGCCGCTGATCTCCGGCGCCTGCAGCTGATTCGTCGCCGACGCCGAGGCGACGACCGCTGCCACCATCGCCAGCACCGCGCCGACATACCACCCTGCTCTCACCAATCGCGTCATCCGTCTCGCTCCTTCGTGTGTCACCGCTATCCCCAGAGATACCACTGCCCCGTCGCCATCACGTAGAGGGCAATCAACCCGTTCGTGGTCGCGTGTGCCTGCACGGCGTCGCGGAGCGTGCCCCGACGCTGTACCGCGATCGCGAACAGCATGCCGGCCACCGTGGCCGGGAACCAGACACTGCCGTGCAGCAGACCGAACAGCACCGACGAGGCCAGGAACGACCCCCAGGTGAAAATTCCCATCGGCACGTGCTCGAAGTCGCGCCGCACGATCCACCGGCGCAGGAATCCGCGGAACGCGAGTTCTTCGGCCAGCGGTGCCGCGACGACAAAGCCGGCGGTCCGAACGAATAGCCAGGCCGCGGCCCAGTACCAGGGCACCGAGCGCAGTGCCTCCGGCCACGTCGCGGCGTTGTCCGTCGCCGGCACGAACACCAGCCAGGTGGCGAATGTGGCGCCGCCGACGAGCAGTGGCCACCACGACCAGTTCGACAGCATGCCGGTGTACCTCTCGCGGAACATCCACAACACGACGGCGACGGCGAGCACACGCAGCGGATAGAGCCACTCGAAACCGCCGGTGAGCGCGCCTGTCAGCATCGCGCCTGCGGTGAGCGCGACAAACGGCGCCAGGTACGGAGTGGTCTCGTCCGACCTGCGCCCTTCCGCGTGAGGGGTGGGCTCGGCGTCACGCGCGAAGGCGCGAACGCGCATCGACACGCCGACGAACGTGAGTGCGATGGCGTTGAACAGAATCCATCCCGCCTGCGAATGAAAGCCGCCGGCCGCCACCTCGCGCCAGCCTGCGGTACCGATGGCCACGAGCGCGACAATCCGCATCGCGTTGGCCAGCCACATTGAGGCTATGCCGAGCGGCAGCAGCAGATACGCGCGCGGAAACTTCAGATCGCGGCGGTACAGCCAGAGGTAGCCGCCGAGGAACACGATGATGAGCGCAATGCCTTCCACGCCAGAGCACGACGGTGATATCGCGACCTTGAAGCGCGGCGTGCCGACGACCAGCCGCGCGGGATCGGCGACGGTGTTGGTGTAGAACAGGTTCAGAGTCCAGGTGACCAGGGCGAAGGTGTAGCGCGCCAGCGGCCGCCACAGCTCCTGCGTCGCCAGCCCACTCCCCCAGCTGAGAACGCCGGCCACGAGGCCGCAGAAGAGACTGGCGCGATGCTCCGCCAGCACACGGCGCCATTGCCCGGGCGTCCACAACGCGAGCGCCCAGGTCGCGACCACAGCGGTGGCACTCGAGGCCCACGTCGTCACGAGCGTCACCGACGGATCGCCAAGCACAGGGTCGCGTTCGAGCGTCTGGCGCGACACGAAGAAGAAGGCCGCCACCGCCGACGCGTGCACCGCGAGTGGAACGCTGCGCCAGGCCACCGAGGGGAGCTGCGGCGCGTGCGCGCTGGCACCGCGGATCAACCCGACCAGGAGCGCCACCACCGCCGCCGTCGTGAATACGCGGACGACATCGGGGGCGAAGCCAGCGGCCTGTCCCCAGGCGCGGCTCATGTCGGTGAGCGACTGGGTGTCGAACCTCACGGACAGGGCGAGCAGTTCTACCAGGAGCAGCAAGATCAGACCAGCGGCCATGTGCTTGACGGCAAGCGCTAAGCAATGCGCATACCGGCCGAGCACGGGCGCCGAGTGTAACGTCCCGCGCAAAAGAGACTCGTGGACCGGCCAGAAGCGGCGCCGCGGCCGCTTTAAGTCACAACCTACGCAGACTTCGCTAGCGCTCGATGCGAAGCAGCCGGCGCAGGTTGCCGCCGAGAATCGCTTCCTTGTCGGCATCGCTCAGGAAGCTCGCGTTGAGCACCAGATCGACGGTGACTGGCCAGTTGTAGGGCACGTCTGTGCCGTAGACGACCTGCGAAACGCCGGCTTCGGCCACAAGGTGACGCAACCCTTCCTCTGAAAACACCATCGTGTCGACGATGAACTGCGAGCGCAGGTAGTCGCTGGGCGACCTGCGATTCGTGCACGGGGCGGCGCCGCGACCGCACGCGACGTTGCTGCGGCCGATGTACGAGGGCAGGTAGCCACCCGCGTGTGCGGCGCCAACTCGCAGACCGGGAAACTTGTCGAGCGTGCCGTCGAAGACAAGGCGCGACAGGAAGTTCGTGGTCTCGAGCGGGTTGCCGATGATGTTATCGAGCCCGCCCGGCCCGGCGAGCGCGTTCGGCTTCACCAGATTCTGGGCGTTGTTCGGATGCATGAACACGAGCACGCCGAGTTCGGCTGCCTTGGCCCAGAACGGATCGAAACGGGGCGCCGACAGGTTGTCGCCGTTCACGTGTCCGCCAATCGACGCACCGCGGAGCCCGAGGCGCTTCACGCCGTCTTCGAGCTGCGCGGCGGCGAGGTCGGGAAACTGCAGCGCCACCGAGGCCAGCGCCACGAACCGGTTTGGATGCTGCCGCACCCAGGCCGCCAGCCCCTCGTTCTGCAAGCGGACGACCCGCTCGGCCAGGGCACGATCGGCGTCGTACCACCAGTAGCCGTTGATGCTCAGCGTCTGGATATCGACGCCCTGTTCGTCCATCACCTGCAGGCGGCGCGGGCCGAGCAGCAGGTCGCCGGTGGCGCGCCCACGGCCTGCGAGCGGCGATCCGGCGAGCAGTGCCTCCACCGCGATCGCACAGTGCGCATGCACGTCGATCACCGTGATGCGCTTGCCGCCGAGGCGCACGTCGCGACGGGCTGGCGCCTGCCATGCGGCGATCTCCAACGGGGTCAGCGACGCGGCGGCGGCAGAGGCCAGAAGCGACCGGACGAAGGTGCGTCGATGCATGCGCAGAGTCTAACGCCGGCGAGAGGCCGGGGAGCCAGTTGAGCGCGGAGGATGAGCAACCACGCTCAGCGGACGACGCGCGGCGGTCCGCTCGTCCTCGACGATGCACCGTGTGAGCGCGCCGGTCTCGTTCACTGAACACGAGCGACGCGATTCCCGCGGCGACTTCCGTCCCCACGATCCGTGGTCCTCGAGCAGGCCTTGCTGGTGCTGGCCGTGTGTGACCGGCGGTCGGAGAGCCCCTAGTCGACGCGCCTTCGTGAGTGCGTGAGCAGAGCGAGTGTTCCCGGCGTGCGAACGGTCATCGGCGAGGACGAGCGAACCGCCATGCGGTCTGAGCGTGGAGGAAGGGCGACGACGGCGAGCCGTGCGAGCTGGGCCGACGCACGCGACCGGAAACCGGTCGAGGCGATTCCTGGTGGCGACTTCGGTCTGCGCGATCGCAGGCGCAAAATGTTTCCCCAGCGGTGTGACCGTGATCGACGGGTGATGAGTGCAGCTCTCTAGTCGCCACCGCGACGCCAGCGTATGAGCCACGACCGGTTTCCCGGACCGGCGACCCGGTCGCGGTCGGCGCCCATCCTCCACGATCTCCGCGAGCCGGTCAGGCGTTCTTCCTCTTCTTGCGCGCTGCCAACGCTCGCCAAGGCTTCGCAGTTGCGTTCAACGTGGCCGCGGCTTTCACCAGCGCCTTTAACGCCCTCTCGTCGATCGTGTCGCTTTCGTGAATATCGATCGCGCGCCGGACATTTCCGTCGAGGCTCGAGGTGAACAGGCCTGAGGGATCGTCCAACCCGGCGCCTCTGAAGAAGGTGAACTTCACGGCGGTCTTATAGCTTTCACCGGTGCAGATGATCCCGTGGTGCTCCCACACCGGGACGCCTCGCCACTTCCACGCCTCGACGACGCCTGGGACGGCTTGCTTGATCAGCGCTCTGACACGTGCAAGCGTTTCCCCACGCCAATCGGCTAACTCCTTGATGCGCGCGTCGATCAGCTGAGACGGCGTGTCAGCGGTTTTCGTCACATGCGTTCTCCTGGCAACTCGCTGGCCTGCTTCACCCACGACGCGATCTGCGCGTCGTCAAACTCGTCATCTTCACGGATGTCGAGATAGCGAACATGCTTCTGTTTGGACGTCCCAGGTGGAAGCGGACGGAGCGATGCGCCGTTGAAGAACGCGACTTTCACGTACTTCGCGAAGACATGAATGCCGAGGAACCAGCCCTGGTCTTCGACACCGTACAGCGGCGAGTTCCATTTCACTGCTTTTCGCACGCCAGGCACGGTGCGCGTGATGAGCGCGTCGAGGCGGCGTCCAACGTCGCGCTTCCACTCGGGCATGGCGGCAATGTAGGCCTGCACGGGCGCGTCGCCGTAGCCCTTCGCGATCTGCGGGTTGCCGCCCGAGAGCAGAACCGGCGCGGCGGACTTTGTGGTGCTCTTCTTCGCGGTCTTCTTCGCGACCTTTCTTCTCGCCATGATGCCTACGCTTCCGCGGCGAACTGCTTGGCGTACTCGGCGTTCAATCGCTGCCACCCCTCGAACTTCATCACGTCCGGCCCAACGATGCGACCAAGGGGAGTGCCGGTGAGCACATGATCAAGCACATCGAAACAGATGTGCCAGCCGGCCGCACCCATCGCGATGAAGCGGCGGTCGATGTTGTGCCACAGCGTGAGGCGCGTGCCGCGCCCCACCGCCTCGAGCTCCCAGCGGAGTTCGTTGCCACCCCAGGTGTACTCGAGCAGCCTCGGCGCGTCGGCGCGTGTGACCCGCGTCTCGGTGACATGCGGCGTTGGCGTTCCCACCGTCGTGAGCGTCACCGTGGCGCCGACCGTCGTCAGGTTGCCGTCGGCGTCGAACGGCGCCCACTCGCGCAGCTGCGCCGGATCGGTGAGTGCCAGCCACACCTTGTCTGGCGCGTGGCGTAGCTCCCGCTCTATGACCAGCGTCCAGTGCTCGCCGTCCTTGTGCACTCTCGCTCCTGCCGCCGGACCGGGTGTGTAAGGCGCGCGTCCGTTCATCGCTTCTTTCCTCGTTTCTTCTTCGTCGTTCGTGCGGGTGGATCGATGCGATCGAGGTGTCGTTCGAGCGCATCGAGATGAGCCGACCAGAACCGACGGAACGGCGCCAGCCAGGCGTCGAGTTCCTGCAACGGCGCCGGGGTCAGCCGGTAGAGACGCCGCTGCGCGTCCACTGTGGATTCCACAAAGCCGGCGTCGCGCAGCACACGAAGATGCTTCGACACGGTCGGCTGAGACATGTCGAGCTGCCGCTCGATCTCGCCCACGGATTGTTCCGACGACACGAGCAGGCTCAGGATGGCGCGGCGGTTCGGCTCCGCGATGATGTCGAACACGGATTCCATGTCTCAAGATATACGGCTCACGACATATGCTTGTCAAGGAATATACACGCGGCACGCGGCTGCAGCATGCGTTGGCCTTACGGATGAGGCGTGAAGCGCTACAGCTTGTGTAGCAAGCCTGAACACCGTGAGTCGCGCAGACGGCGAGCACGCGGCCTCTCACAACGCTCAGGCAGGCATTCGGCTTGCACAACGCGACATCGTGCTGAACCTCTGCGGACCTTACACCCGACGTCTCGCTGCCATCGTCGCCTTGGTACTCGTGGCCCAGCCCGTGGGCGCCCAGTACTTCGGAGGCAACAAGGTTCACTACAAGCGGTTCGATTTTCAAGTGATGAAGACCGAGCACTTCGACATTTACTACTACCCTGAAGCGAAGGAGGGCATCGACATCGCCGCTCGCATGTCGGAGCGGTGGCGGGCTCGCCTGCAGCGGCTGCTCGCGCACGACCTCAGCGGACGCCAGCCGCTCGTGCTCTACGCCTCGCACGTCGACTTCGAACAGACCAACACCATCCAGGGCCAGATCGGCGAAGCGACCGGCGGCGTCACCGAACCGCTGCGCCGACGCATCATCCTGCCGCTCGGCGGATCGCTGGCCGACACCGACCACGTGATCGGCCACGAACTCGTGCACGCCTATCAGTTCGACATCGCGCGCGCCCGTCAAACGAACTCGGGCAGCAGCGGTCTGGAGCGTCTGCCGCTGTGGTTCATCGAGGGCATGGCCGAGTATCTGTCGATCGGCCCGAACGACCCGCACACCTCGATGTGGCTACGAGATGCCGCACGCGAAGAAACGCTCCCTGGCGTGAAAGACCTCGCCGATCCGCGCTACTTCCCGTATCGCTGGGGCCAGGCGTTCTGGGCGTACGTGGGGGGACGCTACGGCGATGCCGTGATTGACGACATGCTCAAGGCCGCCGTAACGGCGGGCAGCGTCGAAGCGGCCATCGAGGCGGTGCTGGGCGTCAAGCCTGAGGTGCTGTCGGCCGAGTGGCACCAGGCGATCCGCGCCACCTATGGACCGGTGTTAGCCGCGACGATGCCTCCGGCCGAGGCGGGCCGGCTCGCGATCGCCGGCGACAAGGCCGGTGGCGATCTCAACATCGGGCCCTCGATCAGTCCCGACGGTCGGCATATCGCATTCATCTCCGAGCGATCGCTTTTTTCAATCGACCTGTTCGTGGCCGACGCCAACACCGGCAAGGTCACCCATCGCCTGACCAGCACCGCCAGCAGTCCTCACTACTCCAGCATTCAGTTCCTCTACTCAGCCGGAGGCTGGGATGCAGAGAGCCGCCGCATTGCCGTGGCCACGGTCACCGGCGGCAAGCCGGCCATCGCGATCTTCGACGCCATCAACGGCAAGCGCGAGCGCGAGATCGAAGTGGTCGGCGTTGACGAGGTGTTCAACCCGACCTGGTCGCCCGACGGGCGCACCATCGCGTTCACGGCGATGACTCGCGGTCTCACCGATCTGTTCGTGCTCGACCTCGCGTCGGGCACACCGAAGGCGCTCACCAACGATGCCTTCGCGGAGCTGCAGCCGGCCTGGTCGCCCGATGGACGCGCCATCGCCTTTGCGACCGACCGCTTCTCGACCGAACTCGGGACGCTGGCCGTGGGTAACCTGCGCCTGGCGCGGATCGACCCAGCCACCGGCGTCGTCAGCCAGATCGGCGGTTTCCGCGACGGCAAGAACATCAATCCGCAGTGGTCGGCCGACAGCCGCGAGCTGTTCTTCATCTCCGACCAGAACGGCATTTCCAATCTGGCACGCATGTCGGCCGAAGGGGGCGAGGCCACACTGCTCACCAATCTCGCCACCGGCATCACCGGCATTACGGCGACGAGCCCCGCGCTATCAGTGGCGACGGGCGCCGGACTGGCGGCGTTCAGCGTCTACGACCGCGGCAAGTACGACATCTACACGCGTCCGTTGCAGTCGGCGCCGGTGGTGCCGGCCCGACTGGTCAGCGGCGTGGCGACCTTGCCACCACCCAATCGCGTCGCCAGCGTCGTCGAGTCGTTGCTCGACAATCCGAGTGCCGGACTGCCCGCGGCCACCACCTACGAGACTAGCGACTACAAGGCCAGTTTCGGCATCGAGGCCATCGGGCAACCGCAGGTTGGCGTGGGCGCGAACCGGTTTGGCGCCTTCGTCGGCGGCGGCATCTCGGCCTACTTCAGCGACATGCTCGGCGATCGGACGATCGGCACCGGCGTGCAGCTCAACTCCGGCATCAATGGGAGTTTCAGTCCCAAGGACACGGCCGCTCAGGTGTCGTATCTGGATCAGTCGCATCGCTGGAACTGGGGCCTGGTGGGCGGACAGGTGCCGTACCTCAGTGGCGGCTATCAGGAAGCACTCGCCGACGTCGGCGGCATCCCTGCGGTCATCAGCCAGACGCTGGTCTTCCGTCAGACCGAACAAAGCATCGGCGGGCTGGTTGCCTATCCGTTCAGCCGCGCGCAGCGGCTCGAGCTGCAGGCGGGCGCAACGCGCATGTCGTTCGATCAGAGCGTGCGTACGCAGGTCTACGCGCTCGACACAGGGGAGCTGTTCTTCGACGAGTCGGAGTCGCAGCGCGTCGGTCAGCCGCTGACGCTCGGCAATACATCCGCAGCCCTCGTCTACGACACGTCGGCCTTCGGCGCCACCAGCCCGGTGCTCGGTCAGCGCTATCGATTTGAGGTGGCACCGACGCTGGGCAGCCTCAATTACACCAGCGTACTCGCCGACTACCGCCGCTATTTCATGCCGGCGTCGCTCTACACGTTTGCCGCGCGCGCCATGCACTACGGCCGCTACGGCAGTAGCGGACAGGACCCGCGGCTCTTCCCTCTCTACCTCGGATATCCGACGCTGGTCCGTGGCTACGACGTGAACGGGTTCGATGGGTCAGACTGCGTCGGCGACGGCGGTGAATGCGTGACTATCGATCGGCTCACCGGCAGCCGCATGCTGGTCGGGAACCTGGAGTTCAGGTTTCCGCTGCTCCGGCCGTTCGGCGGTAGCGCGTCAGGTGCGTACGGACCGATCCCTGTGGAAGTGGCGCTCTTCGCTGACGGCGGGGTCACCTGGAATCAAGGCCAGACTCCGCGGGTGTTTGGCGGCGATCGGCAAGGCATCTCAAGCACCGGCGTCTCGTTCCGCGCCAACCTGTTCGGTTTCGCGATTGGAGAATTCGCGTTCTCACGACCGCTGCAGCGGCGGAATCAGGGCTGGGTCTTTCAGTTCAACCTGGCCCCAGGATTCTGAATCCCGGCGATCCTGAGCGCCTTGGACCTCTCTATAATCCGCGCATGACGATTACACGACGCGACGCCATCGCTTCACTCGCCGTCTTTGCCGAACTGCTGGCCTCCGCCGGTCAGGCCGAAGCCCAGGGCACGCAACCCACACCGGCGGCGCCGGCGCAGCCGCCCGTCTTTGTGCAGAGCCTCCCCAACGTCAGTCTCGACGGCTGGGAGGTAACGGTGAGCCACGTCGACTACCCGCCAGGGCGCGTCGGCAATGCGCACCACCACGCCGGATTCGTCCTCGCCTACGTGTTGCAGGGTTCGGTGGTGACGAAGGTGAGCGGCCAGGGACCGGAGAAAACCTACAACGTCGGCCAGATGTTCTATGAGCAGCCGGGCGCGACGCACGAAGTGTCGAGGAACGCCAGCCAGACGCAGCCGGCGCGATTGCTGGCGATGATCTTCGCCAGGAAGGGGTCGACGCTCACGACGCAGGGACACGCCTGATAGTCGAGCGCGCTAGTCGCCATCAGGAAGGTTGTCGAGATCGGCGAGGTCCTTGTGGCGGCCCGCGGCGCGCTTGTTCAACTTCAGATCGCTGAGCGAGATCACCGGCACGGCCACGCCGTCCAGATCGAGCGTGACCGCGCGTCCGGCATGGTTCAAACTGCACGCCATCGATCGAGGTCATGATCTCGATTCGGAACGGCGGTACCCCGAAGCGTACGATGCTCCGAGGATCCGTGAACAAGCGGGGCGTCAATTCGGGGGCGTCGAAACCAAAGGTCCGCAGCGCGTCGATGACGCGTGTCGCGTTGACGGCCGTGGCCTTGACCCACACGTCCAGGTCGATTGTGGCGCGCGGATACCCATGCAGGCCAACCGCATACCCACCGACCAGCAAATACTCAACGTGGCTGGCGTTGAACAACTTCAAAAACTCTTTGAAGTCGTCCGGTAGCAGCGGGGCGTCCATAGATAGTCCGGCGCATGGTCTCGATGGCCGCCAGGCGTTCACGCACTGAGCGGGCCCACCACCATTTCCGTTCGTCTGGCTCGTCGTGCAGCGACTGCACGGTCATGCTGGAACGATCCACCCGTCCACGGGGGACGTTCAAGTCGCGAAACACGAGGCTAGTATACGTCTCGCCGATTTCGTGCTGCAGGGAACGACCGTGTCGACAGTACTAGTTTGTCGTGATCACCACGCGCATGGTGTGGCCGTCGCCCGGCGCCAGGGTCACGGCGAGCGGCGCGACGTTGCAGGTTTCCACACAGACGAATTCGCGGTACTCGTCATCGCCAAGGTCGGCCAGCGCTCGAGCCTTGGCCATCCACGGATTCCAGACCACTGCGGCGTGCGCGTTACTGGCGGCGAGTGCCAGGCGCCGCTCTCCGATGCGGTCGTCGATCGCCAGCGCACCGGGCGTATTGAGATAAATGCGGTCAATCTCTGAGGCGAACTCGACAGGGCCCTGCTGCCGACGCTCGCGCCGCCCATCGAGCGCGTCGAGATACCTCGCGCCGTCGAGGCCGACGACACTGACACCGGATACGTCGCGAACCCTGTAATAGGTGTGTAACGCGGCCTCGAACGTGAACGGCGCCGCGCCGGTATTGATGGCGGTGAGCTCCAGTGTCAGCGCCTCGCCGAAGATGGCGCGATGCTCGAGCCTGAACTCGTCGGCGCAGAATCGGCGCGTGTCGGCGTCACTCGCCGTCGCCAGCGTCACCGCCACGCCCTCGTCTGTCTGCTCGATCCGATCGATTTGCCAGGGCTTCGTTCGCACGCACCCGTGCGCCGGCGCATCGCTCCTGCCCTTGAGCGCACCAAACCACGGAAAGCAGACGGGAACGCCGCCACGAATCGCACGGCCTGGCTCGTAGCGCGCCTGCCGGCTGACGAACAGCGCCTCGTCTCTACCTTGGGGAATCCACGACGTGACCTGTCCACCCTGCAGGTACATCTCGCCACGGGCGTGCGGTCCTGTAATCTGCACCGCGGGTAGGCCGCCCTGGCCAGCGTGCACGCGAGCCATGCCTGGAATGTCGAGCTTCACTTTCACGTCTTTCCGAACCACCAACGAGCAGGTACTCAACGCGGTTCGCGTTGAACAACTTCAAAAACTCTTTGAAATCGTCTCGACGGCCGCAGGGGGCGAGTTACCTCGCCAGTATACGGCGGCCCTACTTCTTCAGCAGCCCCGTCCAGTTGAGCACGATGTCAATTGGTAACGACGCATCACTCGTCATAGTGTTGACGAGAAACCGCTGACCGTCAGCGCTGACCGCGTAGTTGGTGTGATAAGGATTTCCCATGAACGGCACGCGCACCCCGAAGAGGGGGTGCGGCACCGAGGCCTTGAACGCATCACGGCCGGGAATCGCGACCTGCATCAGAGTGCCGCCGGTAGCCAAGTAGAAAAGTTCCTGACCGTCTCGCCGCCAGCGCGGCTCAGACCCACCATCCGGTGACATCTGCCTCTTGTCGCCGGTGGGGGGAAACGGCTGAACGTAGACCTGCAACTCTCCAGACTCATCCGAGGCGTAGGCGATCCATTTGCCGTCGGGCGAGAGATGGCCATGCATCGCATTGACCGGGGTGCGGACAGCGAGCCGCGGCTTCTCGTCGGTGTTGGTCCGCCACACCCAGATTTCGAATCCGGTGGATGTTGTGGCGGTGAAGACAATCAGCGAACCGTCCCTCGACCAATCACTGGTGATCACGTTGTTGCCCGCATTCAGGATCGGTCGCTCGGTATCAATACCGCTCGAGCGCTTCCGATAGAGCTGCGTGAAGCCCTGGCGGTTGCTCCGGAACACCACGTCACGACCATCAGGTGACCACAACACGCTCGCTTCGTTTTCACGATCCACCGTAAACCGCGTCGGCAGCTGACGTTCCAGATCGATCAACCACAGGTCTGCGGCTGTCAAACCCGGGTCGGACACTCGACTGATCGCCACGGTGCGTTCGTCGGGAGACAACTCGAAATCGAGATACTCCCCAGGTTCCGTCACCCAGGCACCGGCATTGCCGGAGCGGTCGTACCAGCGAAGACGACCGGGGGCGCCGATGTGGGATGCGTGAATGAGCGAGCCGGTACCTGACGCCGAGAACGCCGCATATCCCGTCGTGGTCGCGCCGACGTCGGAAAGAATGGCGGTCGGTTCGCCGCCGAGTGTCAGGCGCCGAGCATCGAAGGCCTGCGCCATCAACGTTCCGGCGCGAAGAAAGAGGATATGCCCCGGCGGCGCGAACTGTCCGCCCCACTCACTGCGCGGAATCAATGGCTGACCGATCGGCGAATCGAGCGAGCCTATCGAGATACCCCAGTCGTCTTGTTGCGGGCTGCGCGTCGTGTAGAGAAAGTGGCGCCCATCGGGAAGGAACGACGGGAACCGATGCGAACTCTCCCTCCGCGCGGGATCCAATTGCGTGACGGGAGTGACGGCTCCCCCTGCGGCGCTTATTTTCGCAAGAGGGCCATTTGCTTCCGGTGCAAACAGGATCGTTCCGTCAGGACCCCAGGTTCCCCCTCGGCTATCGAGCGACGCATCGCTGAGGGTTCGTGGCGGCTCGCCGTCGAGGCCGATGGTCTTCAGCTCACCCTGCGCAAAGAACCCCAGTGAACGGCCGTCCGGAGACCAGAACGGATACATCGCGTTCTCGGTGCCACGGAGGAGCTGCGCCTGAGCAGCACTCAGACCACGGACCCATAGGCTCGAGCGGCCGCGCGGCGATTCGGCAACAAACGCGATCTGCCTGCCATCGGGTGCCAAGGCGATTTGCGGCGAGACGACGGAGGCCGGCGGGCCAGAGAATCTCGTCTCTGGCGGTGACAGCACCGACAGCTGTGTCAGGACTGGCGCGAGTTCGGACCGGTGTGCCCACCAATCTGGTAGCAGCGCAGCGAACATGAGCAACGGCACCGCGGCGAGACCCATCGGCCACCAACGTCTCTTTGCGACCGACGCCTGTACCCGCGGTACGGACTCGAAAGGCCCATCGATGTGGCTCGCACGGATCCACTCCAGCTGTCTCTTGACGTCGACCATCGACTGCCAGCGATCCTCCGGCATCTTGGCGAGGCATCCCTGCACCAGATGATTGAGGGCACCCGGTGCGAGGGGCTGACGCGTGGACAAGGCGGGCACCTCGTCTTTCAGGATGGCGCCGACGACACTGGCTGGAGTGTCCCCTCCGAAGGCCCGCTCGCCAGTCACCATCTCGTAGAGCACCGCGCCGAGCGCCCAGATGTCGCTGCGCACGTCGGCAGGCCGCCCTTCCAATTGCTCCGGTGCCATGTAGTGCAAGGTGCCGACGATGAGGCCCTGACCGGTCAAGGGCGCGGCCTCAGTGGTCGTCGATGCGCCGCCGACCAGCGGCAGCATGTCTTTCGCGAGTCCGAAATCGAGTAACTTGGCGCCACCGCGTCCCAGCATGATGTTGCCGGGCTTCAGGTCGCGGTGGATGATCCCTTTTCGATGCGCGGCACTCGCCGCGTCTGCGATCTGCGACGCGATCGTCAGCGCGTCGGCAATAGGCAGCGGACCACGAATGAGCCGGCTTGCCAGCGTCTCGCCCTCCAGCAGTTCAAACACCAGAAACGCGCTTCCATCAGCCTCACCCACATCGTGCAGGGTGCAGATGTGCGGGTGCGACAACTGGGCGATCGAGCGAGCCTCTCGATCGAGCCGTGCGCGCAGTTTCAGATCGGAAGCGACATCATCGCGCAGCACCTTGAGCGCGACATCGCGATGCAGCCGGCTGTCGTGGGCGCGGTAGACCTCGCCCATGCCGCCGACGCCAAGGAGCGAGACGATCTCGTAAGCGCCGAGCCGAACGCCTGGGGCAAGGGACATCGACGGGGGCGATTATAGCGGTGGCGTTCGCAGAGTGGTCCGGTTGTTGCACCCGTAGCGGCCGACCGCAATTCTGCGGCTGAGCGTCCGTCAACGCGTCTTGTTTCGAGTCACATCCCCATGCGCAGCATGCACATCATTCGCAACATCGTCATCCTCGTCGCCCTGTCGTCGGTCGCCCTGGTGACCACCGCGTGTCCAGAAAAGGGCCCTGCTGAAAAGGCCGGCGAGAAGGTGGACGATGCGGTGGACAAGGTGAAGGACGCGGTCGACAAATAGCGACTCAGGGACCTAGGGACGCCGTGGCCGCCAGGCCGGCGTCCCCTCTTCCCACTGATTGTCCGTCAGTTGCTGCACGTCGGTGCCGTCGGCGCGCATCACGAAGATGTCGCCATAGGGCTGCGGCGCGTTCGTGTAGGTGGCTTCGTCCTTGAAGCCAGCGCGCGAACTGGCGAAGACAATGTGCGACCCATCCGGCGACCATCCCTGATGGGCGTCGTTGCCAGGCGCATTGGTCAGTCGCGTCAACCCCGAGCCATTCGGCTTGATCGAATAGATCTCATAGTCGTTGTCGACGATGCGCGAGAACATGATGGCGTCGCCGCGCGGCGACCACAGCGGAAAATTGTCGTAGCCCTCGGTGAGCGTGCGCGACACTTTCGACTGCCTGTTCATGATCCGCAGGCCGTCGCCCTGCGGACCGAACGTCCGGTAGACCAACTCGGTGCCGTCTGGCGAGGGCGAGGGGAAGCCGTTATTGTTCGGCCCGGTCGTCAACTCCTCAAAGCCACTGCCGTCTGCATTGACCATCGCCACCTGCGCACCGCCATCCACACGGTCCGGCTTGTTCAGAAACAGATCGTGGAAGCCGTTGAAGAACAGGCCAAAACGCCCGATGCCAAACAACACCGTGTCGCCGTTCGGCGTCCACTGCGGGCCGAGCACGCTGAGCGTGTTGTCGTGGAACAGCACGCGGCTCTCGCGAGTCGTGGCGTTCACCACGAACAGGTTGTTCCCCGCCGGCGTCGGTACGTAGTTGGCCATCACGAACGACTCGCCGGAACGATCGAACGACGGCTGCACGTCGGAGAATCGCAGTTCGTACTGCGGGTGGCGACTCCAGGTCGTGGTGCCGAGCGGGTTGCCAGCGGCGGGCATGAGTTTGTGAAACACCACGCGGGCACCATCAGCTGACCACGACGCGTGCTGGATCGGTCCCTTGGGGCCCGTCTTGCCGCTGGCGTAGTGAATGCCGTTGGCGGCGCGGTCTTTACGCACGAAGCCGATGTCGTTGCCGGGGAGAAACTGCGGAGCGATCTTCATGCCTTCACCAGGCGCCACTTCCGTGGCCGCACCACCGCCGACATCGAATGTCATCAACCGCGTCGTCCCGCCCTCGGTCACCGCACTCCACCGCGCGTTGATCGTGTCTTCCGCCGACATGCAGTAGGCGATGACGCGGCGGCCGTCGACAGACCATCGGGGACTGCCGCAGAAGGCGCCGCCGTCACTGAGACGCTTCAGACCACTGCCATCGGTGCGCACGATGTAGATGTCGACGATATGGAGCGCTTCCCATCGGCCATGCGCGAAGGGCAACCCGGCGCCGCGATCGGACGAGAAGGCGATCCACTCGCCATTTGGCGACCACGACGGACGGAAGTCGCCACCGGGACCTGATGTGAGCGGGCGCGCGTTGCGCGAGGCGGTGTCCATCATCCACAGATCGGCGGTGGCGTCTGCGCGCGTGCTCACAAACACCACCTGACGGCCGGATGGCGAAAACGAGGCTTGGTCGTCGTAGGCGGGACTGTCGGTGAGCCGTTCGAGCGCGCTGCCGTCCGGATGGACACGATACAGATCAGCCGACCCGTCCCGCTCGGAAGTGAATGCGATCCAGGCGCCGTCGCGCGACCAGGTGGCGTCGTAGTTGAGGCTGGATCCGTTGACGAGCGGACGCTCGTCGGTGCCGTCGGCGTTGGCGATGAACAGCCCGAGCCGTCCTGGCGCCGGAAACACGCGCGCCATGTAGATCTGGTCAGGTGCCGGCGATTGAGCGGCGACCACTGCGGTAGAGCACAGGAGGAGCGTGAGCGTCCGCAGCAGCTTGGGCATGCAGGATTCTAAGTCATCAACGCGACAACCCCGCTCGATCGGGTGATCGAGCCGCGAACTCGTGCGTCAGCACGGCGGCGGCCACGTTCTTACAGCCGCTGACATTCTGCCCCGCCCAGAGCGGCGAAAAGTCTCCAGCGCCTTGCGCCTCCGCTCTGGCGCGTAGTGGCGCGAGTGCGGCGGTCGCCAGAGGAAACGCCGGCACGCTGCCGTTCATCGGACCGAGCTCGCGCATCATGCGGTTGACGATGCCCCGGGCTGGCCGACCGGTGAACACGTTGGTGAGTGCCGTGTGACGTGCGATGTCGCTCGTCAGCGCCGCACGGTGGACCGCACTGGTCGTGGCTTCAGGACAGAGCAGGTACGCAGTGCCAATCTGCGCGGCCACCGCCCCCAACGCCACGGCTGCGGCCACGCCAGCCGCGTCGGCAATGCCACCGGCCGCGATCACGGGAATACGAACCGCGCGGACAATCTGCGGCACAAGCGCCAGGGTGCCGACCTGTGTGGTGAGGTCGTCCGAGAGGAACATGCCACGGTGTCCTCCGGCTTCGCATCCCTGGGCAATGATCGCGTCGACACCGCGAGCCTCGAGCCATCGCGCTTCATCGACGGTCGTCGCTGACGACACCACCTTCGCTCCCCACGCGCGCACGCGCTGCAGGAGGTCTGACGCCGGCAGACCGAAATGAAAACTGACCACCGGCGGCGTGAATTCACTCAAGACGTCGGCGGCGTCGTGCGAAAACGGCGCCCGGCCAGCGCCCACAGCCACCGCACTCGCGTCGAGCCCGAACTCGTCGTCGTAGCGCCGCAGCAGCTGTCGCCATGCCGCTTCTCGGCCTGGATCGGACCGCGGAGGCGTGTGACAGAAGAAGTTCACGTTGTACGGGTTGCTCGTCCCAGCAGTGAGCGTCGCGAGCTCACTGCGCAGCACGTCGAGGGATAACGTGGCGCACGGCAGCGAGCCCAGACCACCTGCATTCGACACCGCGATCGCCAGCGCACTGCCCTGCACTCCAGCCATTGGTGCCTGGATGATGGGCAACCCGATGCCGAAGAGTTCGAATGGTGACATGGTTTATCCTCTGTGGACCGGGAGGGCGATGATGAAGCGTTGCTGGGCTACGACTGCAATGGTGGGCATGGCTGTGCTGTTGGCGGGTTTCGCCAGTGCGCAAGGTTACGACAAGAAGACCATCGAGAAGATGCTGACCGATGGCGCGAAGAAGTTGAACTCGCCGAATGCCGCAGAGCACGAGCAAGGCATCGGGTTCATCCTCGGCTACATCACGTGCGCCTACCGCACGCAATACATCCCGGTGGCGGTGAAGGCGCTGAAGGACCCCAATCCGACCGTGCGCAGCTATGCCGCGCAGACGCTCGAGAAGATTGCCGCCAAAGAAGCCATTCCCGACCTGATTGCGCTACTCGACGATGCGGTGAACGACGTCAGCGACCGGGCCGCATATGCACTCGGCACCATCGGCGACACGAGCGCGGTGCCCGGCATCACCAGGGCGCTCGAGAGCGCCAAGGCGCAGAAGAAGACGTCGAGAGCGGCCATGTTTCAGGAGTCGCTCGACGAAATCTCCGGCAAATCGCCTACGGAGCACACGCACTGTCCGTAGGCCTCGTGGCGCCGTCGCGAGTGGGCTACCGCGGCTGCCCCGCAAGCTGGGCGCGACGCGCTGCACCCTGCCGGTCGAACATCCAGCCCGGATACTCTTCGGGCAAGCGGCTCACCTGATCGAGCGCGGCCAGTTCCTCTGCTGAGAGCTGCACCGACGTGGCAGCGATGTTGTCGTCGAGCTGTTCGATCTTCTTGGCCCCGATGATCACGCTCGTCACCACCGGCTGGTGCAGCAGCCAGGCGAGGGCGATCTGCGCCACGCTGACACCTTTGGGCTCTGCGATTCGACGCATCAGATCGATGACCGTCCACGCGCGATCGAGTTGCACCGGCGGGAAGTCGAACGTCGTGCGACGGCTGCTACTCTCACTGCTCCCCTCGCGTGAGAACTTACCGCTCAACAGGCCCCCAGCCAACGGACTCCACACCAGCAAGCCCACGCGCTCGCTCTTCAGCATCGGCACGATCTCGCGCTCGAGATCGCGTCCAGCAATCGTGTAGTACGCCTGCAGCGACTCGAAACGCGCCAGGCCGAGGCGCTCGGAGATCCCGAGCGCCTTCACGATCTGCCACGCCGCCCAGTTCGACACGCCGATGTAGCGCACGTGCCCCTGCTGCACCAGAGTGTCGAGCGCGCGTAGCTGTTCCTCGATCGGTGTCACCGGATCGAAACCATGGATCTGATAAAGGTCCACGTGATCGAGCTGCAACCGCGTGAGGCTGGCCTTCGCCGCCTCCATTACGTGGTAGCGCGACACACCGCGACCGTTCGGCCCCTTCGACATCTCGCCAAACACCTTGGTGGCAACGACGACGTTGTCACGGGAGACACCGAGGTTCTTCAGCGCCTGGCCAGTGAGGGACTCCGACTGCCCCTCACCGTAGACGTTCGCGGTGTCGATGAAGTTAATGCCCGCATCGAGTGACCGCTTCACCACGCCGTCGACATCGCCCTGCTGCAGCCGACCGATGTGTCCCCAGATGCCCGACTCGCTGCCGCCAAACGTCATCGTGCCGAGACACAGCTCGGAGACGAACAACCCGGTCGAACCAAACTGTCTGTAGCGCATATGTGTTCTCTTAGGCTTTGAGGGTGGCCATATCGATCACGAACCGGTAACGGACATCGCTGCGCAGCATCCGCTCGTAGGCGTCGTTGATCTGGCTGATGGGAATCAGCTCGATATCGCTGACGATGCCGTGCTCGGCACAGAAGTCGAGCATTTCCTGCGTTTCCTTGATACCGCCAATGCCCGACCCGGCGAAGCTGCGGCGCGGCATCAGCAGGTTGAAGGCTGCCACCGGCAGCGGACGTTCAGGTGCGCCCACCAGCGTTAACGTGCCGTCGAGTTTCAATAACCGCAGATAGACATTGATGTCGTGATCGGCCGACACCGCGTCGAGAATGAAGTCGAATGACGAGGCGTGTTTCTTCACCGCATTGGCGTCATTCGACACGACCACTTCGTGCGCACCCAGCCGGAGCCCGTCTTCCACCTTGCTCGCCGACGTGGTGAACAGCACAACGTGTGCGCCGAACGCCCGCGCGAACTTCACACCCATG
>CADEEX010000030.1 GCA_902826465.1 uncultured Acidobacteriota bacterium | reverse complement strand
TTGATGCGCTGCACGCAGTAGGTGCACTTCTCCATCACGCCGCGGCTGCGCACCGACACATCGGGATTGCGCGCCAGCTTGAGGCTCGGCGTGTCGAAGTCCTGGTACAGCAGGTAGTTGAAGCGGCGGACCTTGTACGGGCAGTTGTTCGAACAGTAGCGCGTCCCGACACAGCGGTTGTACACCATGTCGTTCAGCCCTTCGTGGCTGTGCGCGGTGGCGCCCACCGGGCAGACCACTTCGCAGGGAGCGTTCTCGCACTGCATGCACGGCACCGGCTGGAAGTACGTCTCCAGCGGGTTGCTGGCATCGTCACCGGAGTAGTAGGTGTCGACGCGCAGCCAGTGCATTTCGCGGCCGCGCATCACCTGGTCCTTGCCAATGACCGGAATGTTGTTTTCGGCGACGCAGCCGACGACACAGGCGTTGCAGCCGATGCAGGCGTTGACGTCGATCGACATGCCCCACTTGTAGCCCTCGTACTTGAACTCGGGATACAGCGTGAGCGTACGCGGCGGTTCTTCGAAGCCTTCGTGCACCGATTCGGGGTTGGCCGTGAACTCGGCGAGCGACACCGAGCGGACCATGCCGCGCCCTTCCATCAGGTGGTGGTACTGCGTGCAGGCCAGGGAGTAGGTGTCGCCGGTCGGCGTGACCGACAGGCCCGGTGCCGACCACAGCGCATCAGCCGTGCGAAGCGCGTAGGCATTGAAGCCCGTGCCATTGCCGACGTGACCCGCGCGCGTGCGCCCGTAACCGAGATGCACGGTGACGCAGTCGTGCGCGTGGCCCGGCATCTGGAAGATGGCGCCCTTGACGGTGCGGTCACCGAGCTTCAGCTCGACGACTTCACAGACGATCTGTCCGTGTTCGCCACCCCGTGACGAGATCGAACCCTCGGCGCGCAGCTTTTCGATCGTCGCGGGACTGGCCAGCACCGCGTTGTCCCAGGTGAGACGTGTGAGCGGTTTCGGCAGCTCCTGCAGCCAGCCGTTGTTGGCGTAGCGGCCGTCGTACACCGCCGGGTCCGGCCGGAACACGATTTCAAAGCCCGAGCTCTCCGCGGCCGACACGGTGGGCAGCGTGCCGAGCGCCACGCCGCGTTCTTCAAACGCCGTATTCCCGATCACGCCGTCGTGCAGCGCCTTGCGCCACTGGCGGTCGAAGTCGTCTGCAGCCACGGTGGTATTCCACGCGGCGGCCCAGTACTCGCGCACCACGTCATGCGCACTGCGCTCGGGGTGTTCGCTCATCGCCGACAGCACATCGTGCGCCGAGTGACCGTCGTACAGCGGCGCGATCAGTGGCTGCACGATCGAGGCCGTGCCGTCGAACGCGCGCGCATCGCTCCACGTCTCGAGGAAGTGGGCTTCGGGCACCTGCCAGTGGCAGCGATCCGACGTTTCGTCTTCGTAGAGGCCAAGACGCACGCGCGTCTGCACCTTGTCGAGCGCTGCCGAAAAATCGACGTCGGCCGGGGCTGTATACACCGGGTTCCCGCCGAGGATGAGCAGCAGGTCGACCTTGCCGGCGGCCATGTCGGCCGTCAGCTCGCGGAGCGACGCCACCTGATCGACCGGCATGGCTTCGGCGGTCTGCGTGTAGACCACCGTTTGACCGTTGTTGCCGAGCGCCTGGTTGATGGCGTGCGCGAGCGCGTGCACCGCGGGCGGCTGCGCATCGCCGGCGATGACGACGCTCTTGCCGCGGTGGGCCTGCAGATCCTTGACGATCGCCGTCACCCACTTGGCCGCCTCGCCAGAGGGCGGCGCGGCGCTGCCGACACCCAGACCCGCGGCGAGCTGCGCCGCGATCATCGGAATCTCGCTCGGCTTGAGCGGCAGTCGGTGATCGGCGCGCGAGCCGGTGAGGCTCGGCATTGACTCGACGGCGTACAGCCGGTTCATGCGTGCGGCGTCTTCGGGACGCCGGCGCGACGCGAACTCGCGGGCGTAGCGCAGCGACGCGACACCGGCGCCGAGGAAGTCGGCGTCGAGCGCCACGATCACATCGGCGTTTTCGAGCTTGTAGTGCGCGTCGACGAATTCACCAAATGCGAGCTCGGCACCGAGGCGCGTGTTGTTGCGGCCGGCCGGTTCCCACTGATGCCACTTGGCGGCCGGGAAGCGGCGGAGCAGATCGTTGATCTGCCCGGCGAGCGATGGCGAGCCGACGGTCTCCGTGAGAATCCGGATGCCGGCGCCCTGCAGCGGCTGCTGGGCCACGAGCGAGGCGCGCAGCATGCTGGCAAAGGCCGACCACGGTCGGATGTCACCGAGGTTCGTCAGCGTGCGTGCGCGGTCGGGATCGTAGAGGCCAAGAATCTCGCCCTGCGCGAAGACATCGGCAGCGCCGAGACTTGCCGGATGCTGCGGGTTGCCTTCGATCTTGGTAGGACGCCCCTCGTGGCTCTCGACGACGAGCCCCGTGGCGACGCCACCGAGGGTCATGGCCGTCGCGAAGAAGAGCGGCTTGCCAGGCACGAGCTCTTCGGGCTGCCGGACGTACGGGACGATCTTCTCCTCGGGCTGGCGCGTGCAGGCGGTCACGCCAGCCAACGCGAGCGAGGCGCCCATCAACTTCAGGAACGTGCGCCTCGTCGACGGGTCGGTGATCGTCTCGACTTCAGTGGGAAATTCGTTGTACAGACGCTCGCGGAACGACGGTTCGTCCGCCAGCTCGTCGAGCGTCCGCCAGAATGCCTTGCCGGTCGTCATCGATGACACGTGGAACAGCTCGTAAGTTTCTGAATCTGGTATTCGGCGACGAGCCGCTTACCGAGTTCGGCTTGGTCTGAGGGCGGGACGTAGTCGACGCGGAACACCGCGTCGCGTGGCCGCACGTACTGCTCGGGATTGCGATGGCAGTCGAGGCACCACTCCATCTGGAGCGACTTCTCCTGATACATCAGCGGCATCGTGTCGACCGGCCCGTGGCAGGTCGTGCAGCCGACGCCCTTGTTCACATGGATGCTGTGATCAAAGAAGGCGAAGTCGGGCAGGTCGTGCACGCGTGTCCACTGCAGCGGCGTGTTGTTGCGGAAGCTCGCGCGCACCGGCTCGAGGAATGCGCTGTTGGCGAAGATCTGCGAATGGCAATTCATGCAGGTCTTCGTCGGCGGAATGCCCGCGAATCGCGAGTCCTCCACCGAGGTGTGACAGTAGCGGCAATCGATGCCGTTACCGGCAACGTGGCGCTCGTGGCTGAACTGGATCGGCTGCTCGCGAGTGACGTGGGCGTTGGTGACCCAGGACGAACGCCCGAGCTCCATGACCAAGCCAATCCCGCCTCCGAGAAGCACCACGATGGCGACGATGCTGACTTTCGAAAGTGTGTTCGCGCTGCGTTTAAAAATCTGCGACATCTGATCAGCGGGCGTGTTGCGACGCCCGACAAACCTCAGAGGAAAGAATTCACTGCGCCGACGGACGAGAGAGCTTATACCTGAATGGTCTCGGCGTGCGACAACTATTTTGTGAAACTTTTCACTTGGTCGTCAAGATCCGGCCAAATTGGTCGGATTTCACCCCTCAAGGCGGAAATGCCGGCGACACGCCGTCACGAGGATCGCCCGGCGCGCGCTCCCAGACATATGGACGCTCGCGGACGTAACGCTCGAACCATTCGAGTTCGACGTTGGCCTTCGACAGCTGGTGTCGTAACTCGCTCCACTGATGCCCTTCGCGCGGTGCGACCCACAAATGCGTCGGCACGTCGTTCGCCTTCAACGCGCGATACATTTCAAGCGATTGCTCGAATGGCACCCGGCCGTCGCTCTCGCCGGCGATGAGCAAGGTCGGAGTCGTGATCCGTGCAGCATCTTTTAGTGGTGAATTGCCCCAAAACACGTCGACTGGCGCGCCGGCACCCCAGGGCAAACCACCAAACCAGGCCGAGCGTATGGCGCGTGTGTCTGTTTGGGCAAATAACGAAATCCAGTTAGCAGCCCCGGCGGCCGATGATGCCGCTTTGAAGCGCTGGGTAAACGTGATCATCTTATTGGTCAGATGACCACCCGCGCTCCAGCCCATCAGTCCAAGCCTGGACGGATCAGCGACCCCACGCGCCACGAGGGCATCGACGCCAGACATGACGTCCAAGTGCATGTTGTTGAAGTACTTACCGACAACGTCCCGTATGGACTTGTCGCCATACCCAGCACTCCCTCGATAATTTGGTCTAAAGACCGCATACCCTCTCGCCGTAAGAGCCGGAAGGAAATTCAGGATTAGGCCGGGACCAAAGCCAAATTTGTCTGATTCGTGTGGTCCGCCGTGGAGCTGAACAATCAGTGGATACCGCTCATTAGGGTGATACCCAGATGGATAGAAAAGCAGCCCCTCAACCGTTGCGCCGTCAACCCCTCGCCAGATGATCCGCTCCTGACGAGGAAGGTCGAACTCGCTCGCCAGCGCGTCGTAGACACCAGTCACTCGCCGCGGAGTGCCGCCGACCATCGGCAGCGTCCACACGTCGCCAGGCCGATCCGGTTCGTCGAGCTGAAAGGCGAGCCACCCCGCACGCGGCGCCACGCTCCAGAACTGGACGGAGTGATTGCCGCTCGTGAGCTGCCGTGGACGCGCGGTCGCGACATCGATGAGGAACAGCTCGCTGTGGACCCCCATGTTGACGACCGCGAGCACGGCGCGCCCGTCCGCACTCCACGCGGCGTGTTCTACCGCATAGGGAAAGTCGGCCGTCAGACGGCGCGGCGATCCGCCCTGCGCGCCGACGATGAAGATGGACGAACTGTAGGTGGATTCGAGTTGCTGGTTCGCTTCGGCAAGAAACAGCAGCTGCGAATTGTCTGGCGACAGTTCCGCTTCGAGTTCCTCGATGCGGTTGCTGGTGACGCCGCGCGCGTTGCCGCCCAGCAGGTCGGTCGTCCAGATCTCACCCCGAGACAGGTCGGCCACGAGCGGCGTCGGGGCGCGCTGCTGCGCAATGCGGCTGCCGTCACGCGACAGCCGGAACGACACCACCGAGAACGGTCCGTCGGTGAGCCGCTGCTCGGTGCCCCCGGCCGTCGTCACCTTCCAGAGATGACGCTGCCGGATGTTTTCCTCGAACGCGAACAGGTCGTCGCGCAACCGTTCCCGTTCGCGCGCCAGCTCCGACTGCGGATCCGCCGCCAGGAAATAGATGCCCGAGCCGTCGGGCGACCAGGCCGGCGACACGCCGCCGTAGATGCCCGTGACATGCCGGGTTAGTTGCCGAGGCACTCCACCATCGGCGGATACCAGAAAGATCTGCAGCCCGCTGTCGCCACGCGACAGGTAGGCCAGCGTGCGCCCATCGGGCGACCAGCGCGCGGTGGTCTCGCCGGCATCACCGCTGGTGATCTGCAGGGGCGCGCCACCAGCGACGGCCTGGCGATAGAGATGTGCGATCTGCCGATTGGCGTTCCAGTCGGCCTTGGCGAGCTGATAGGCGACGAATCGTCCGTCCGGGGAGATCTGCGCGTCCTGCACCCGCGGGATCTCCGCCAGGTCGACCAGCGTCATTCCCCGACGCGCCTGCGCTGCAATCGCCGGCCCGAACGGCAGCGTCGCGATCGCCAGAAGGCCCATCATCGTGCCGGCGCGGCGCAGGTTCACCGAAACTCCTGAAAGAGGGGCGGTCAGGATAGCACCGATCGGATTGGTGCTACCGTGTCCGGGGTGCCGGAGTCACTCCTGATGGTCGTGCGCTCGATGCTGGTGACCATCGCCGCGTTGATGCCGATCGTCAACCCGATCGGGTCGGCGCCGCTGTTCCTCTCGATGTCGGCCGACCTCCCCGCCGCCGCACGCCGCGTGCTGGCTCGCCGGGTCGCCATCAACGCGTTTCTGATGCTGACATCGGCCATGCTCATCGGATCGCACATCCTCACGTTCTTCGGCATCTCGATCCCAATCGTCCGCGTCGGCGGCGGCCTGCTGGTCATGGCCAACGGCTGGCGGCTCATCAACGCGGAGGATCCGCCGCACGAACCGACGCCGAATCCGAGCGAGGCGTGGGAGCGGCAGCTTGGTCCCCGGGCGTTTTACCCGCTCACCTTTCCCCTGACGATTGGTCCCGGGTCGATCTCGGTGGCGGTCACGCTCGGAGCGCGACTCACCAACAGCGGCGCGATGCAGGATCTGCTCAGCGAGATTGGTGCCGTCGGAATCGTGGCGCTGGTGGTCTTCCTGAGCTATCGGTTTGCGTCACGACTGGTCGGCTCGCTCGGCGCGACCGGGACCAGCGTGTTCCTGCGATTGTCGTCGTTTATCCTGCTGTGCGTCGGTGTCGCCATCTTCTGGAGCGGCCTCGAGGCGCTCATCAAGGACATGTAGCGATGTGGGGATGTCGCAATGTGGGATGTTGAGATGTGTGGAGATTTCCCGCCGTCATGGCCCGAGCAGGCGATAATGGGGGGCAAGCGCGACACCTGGACCTTGCCCATCACCACGTCACCACTTCACATCGCGACATCCCCACATCGCCACGTCGCGACATTCCACGGATTCTCCCGTGAGCGATCGTAAGTACCGCCAGCACGGCTACCAGGACGAACCGCGGGAACGCGAACGTCAGGCGCCGCGGCCACCAAAGCCACCGTCCGACCGCGCCCCGGGGCGCCAGCTGCAGGACGCCGCCGGTCCCAAGACGCCGAACCTGATGGCGTCGCACGAAGTCTTCAAGTGCAACCGCTGCGGGCATCGGCTCGCGACGCCAGTCGATTTGACCGCACGCTGCAGCCACTGCGACGTCGGCGTGCACAGCTGCATCAACTGCGTGTCGTTCGACACGGGGGCCCGCTTCGAATGCACCCAGCCGCTGACGGCGCGCGTCTCGCCCAAGGACGAAAGCAACCTCTGCACGCTGTTCGGACCGCGAACAACGGTTGAACGGCAGACCGGCACGCCCGTCGCCAGCGCCGGCACGAGCGCCGCGACCGGAAACGTCGCTGGACCGAGCGCACGGCAGGCCTTCGATGACCTGTTCAAGTGAGCCATTCGCCCGATCACGCGATCCGCAGATCACCAGATTCAGGCATTGCCCATGGCGTTGATGTCGCCTGACGACCAGGCGCGGCTACGGGCCGACTTCGCATCGCTGAGACGGCCGGTGCGTCTGCTGTTGTTCACCGGCGCGACCGACAGCGAGCGCGGCGCCAGGGCACGGCAGGTGCTCGACGAGTTGCCGGCGCTGTCCGACCTGGTGTCAGTCGAAGAACTCGACCTCACTACCAGCCGCGAGAGGGCGTACGCCTACGGTATCGATCACGTGCCGGCCATTGCGGTGATCGGTCAGGATGCCGATGGACGCGAACGCGATTCGCACATCCGCTTCCTGGGCACGCCCTCCGGCTACGAGTTCATCTCGCTAATTCGGGCCGTGCTGCTCGTCGGCATCGGCGAATCGCAGCTGCAGGAAGACGCTCGCGAGAAGGTGGCGGCCGTCAACGAGGCCACCACCATTCACGTCTTCACCACCCCCAGCTGTGCGTACTGCCCGCGGGCCGTGATTCTCGCGCACGAGATGGCGTTCCTGAATCCGCACATCACCGCCTACGCCATCGAAGCGACTGAGTTCCCCGATCTCGCGCGCCGCTACCGCGTTACTGGCGTTCCCAAGACCGTCGTCAATGATCGTGTCGAGATTCTCGGCGCGCTTCCCGAACACGAATTCATCGAACAGGCGCTGGCGCGTGACGCCGCGCCACTGACAGAGCGGTAATCATGCAGAGCACGCGCATGCGGTCGGCTGTCCTGATCGGCGTAGGCATCATGGCGCTGCTCGCGATGCCTGGCGCGCAGGGCGCCACACCGACGACCTACAGGTTCTCGTTCCCGAACCCCGAACACCACTGGATGCAGGTCGAGGTCACCTTTCCCGAGGTGCCGGCGACACCGCTCGAGTTACGCATGAGTCGCGCTTCGCCAGGACGCTACTCGCTGCACGACTTCGCGAAGAACGTCTACGACGTGCGCGCCACCGGCCCCGACGGCGCGGCACTCGCCATCACGCGACCGGATCCCTATGGCTGGACGGTCCGTGAGCATCCCTCCAGCGTCACGGTGCACTACAAGGTGTTCGGCGACCGCGTCGACGGCACCTATCTCGGTATCGATCGCACGCACGCCCACATGAACATGCCGGCCGCGGTCATGTTCGCCCGTGGCCTGGACGATCGCCCGTCGACGCTCACGTTCGTGCCGCCAGTCGACTCGCGCTGGCAGGTGGCTACCCAGTTGCACGCCGGCGCGACGCCGTTTCAGTTCACCGCCCCCAACCTGCAGTACTTGATGGACAGCCCGACCGAGTTCGGACCGTTGTCGCAGCGTGTCTTCGAGCGCGACGGCCATACATTCCGTTTCGTGGCGCATCACACCGGTACGGAAGCCGAACTCACCGATCTCGTCCGCGACGTCGAGAAGATCGTCAAGGTCGAGGGCGAGATCTTCGGCGAGTACCCCGACTACGAGTCGGGCCGCTACACGTTCCTGGCTGACTATCTACCCTGGGCGAACGGCGACGGGATGGAGCACCGCAACAGTACCGTCATCACATCATCCGCCTCGATCCGCTCGAACCGCAACGGGCTGCTCGACACCGTGGCACACGAGTTCTTCCATGGCTGGAACGTCGAGCGGATCCGACCTCGCTCCCTCGAGCCGTTCGATTTCGAGCGCGCCAACATGTCCGCCGAACTGTGGCTGGCAGAGGGGTTCACGCAGTACTACGGCCCGCTCGCTCTGAGCCGATCCGGTGTCGAGAGCCTCGGCGAGACGCTCGACACGATGAACGGGCTGATCCAGTCGATCGTCGTGAATCCCGGGCGCGAGTTCCGCTCCGCGGCGGAGATGAGTCAGATGGCGCCGTTCACCGACGGCGGACGCACGGTCGATCGCACGAACTGGACCAGTTCCTTCATCTCGTACTACCCGTTCGGCGGTGCCGTCGCTCTGGCCCTCGACCTGTCCCTGCGAACCCGGAGCCTGGGACGCGTCACCCTCGACGACTTCATGCGCGCCATGTGGCGGATGCACGGCAAGCCGAGCGGTCGCGAAGGCTACGTCGATCGTCCCTACACGCTCGACGACGCGCAGTGGCGGCTGGCAGAAGTCAGCGGTGACGCCACGTTCGCACGCCAGTTCTTTGCACGCTACGTGCATGGCCGCGAGCTGCCCGACTACGCCGCATTGCTGCGGCCCGCGGGTCTGTGGCTACGCAAGCAGAACGCCGGCATGGCGTGGTGGGGCGACATCCGTCTCGAACACCGCGACGGCGTTCGCATCCAGTCCGCGCCGCTCACCAATACCCCGGCCTACAAGGCCGGCCTCGATCTCGACGATACGATCCGCGCCATCGACGGCACGCGCGTCACGACCGCAGACGACGTCAATAACGCGATTCGGCGACGAAAGCCGGGTGACGTCGCGATGATCGAGTTCGCTGATCGGTCGGGCGCCACGGGCACGGCCCGAGTCGTCCTCGAGGAAGATCCACGACAGGAGCTGGTGCCAGTCGAGATGGCGGGACGCCAACTCAGCCCTGAACAGAAGGCGTTTCGCGAGGCCTGGCTTGGGCGACACTAGAGCGCATGGCGCTGCCCTGGCTCAGACTGATTGACGGCGTCCTCGGGGCGCGCGACATCATTCGCGTCGTCAGACAGCGCGGTGCCGTCGAAGGCCCAGAGCGCGGGTCGCTCGAGGCGCCACTGGCGGGCGTCGTCGTGGGCGCCCTGCGGGAGGCGTTCCATCGCGATTCCGAGCGGCTCGAGCTCGAGCGGCAGCGCCTCGACGAGGAACGCACGCGCGCAGAACGAGCGCTCCAGTTCGAGCTGCTCCGTCAGGCCGGTGGGCGCGAGGTCGCCAGGCTCACGCTCCTGACCCTGGTCGCGCTCGTCAGCCTGCTCGGCACGTTGTTTCTTGTCACGCGAGTGAGCGACCAGGCCACCAGCGCACGGGTCGCCCTCGGCATCGGCGGCCTGCTGACACTGGCCGCGCTCGCCGCTGCCCTCTCGGCGCACGCGCGTGTCTCGCGAGTGCTGGGCACGGCCAACGCCAGCACCCGCGCCGACGACCTGCTGGCAGCGCCTGACGGACGCATGGCGCCATGGCTGCTCGTGAGCGGGTTGGCGGCGAGCGCACTCGGCATCCTGGCGTCCTGAACGCCGCGTATACTCGGCTCATGCGCTTCGCGCCCGAGTACGTCGCCTGCGTGCTCAACGAGAACTTCGAGGACGCCAAGAACGAACTGCTGGCGCCGCTCATGGCCATTCAATACGCGCACCTGGTCATGCTGGCGAACCAGCAGATCGTGTCCGCGGCCGACGCGCATGCCATCCGTCTCGCCCTCGACGGCATTTCGCAATCGGACATCCGCCAGGTCAGGTACGACGGCAGCTACGAAGACCTGTTCTTCTACGTCGAACGGCTGATTATCGATGGGTGCGGTGAAGACGTCGCCGGACGCCTGCACACGGCGCGCAGCCGCAACGACATCGACATGGCGATGTACCGGATGCGGCAGCGCGACTGCCTGCTCGACCTGCTGGGCGCGTCACTCGAACTGCGGCGCGTGCTGATCGAGCTTGCCGGACGTCATCGCTATACGGTTCTCGTGCTGCACACACACACGCAGCGCGCCCAGCCGTCAACCGTGGCGCACTATCTCCTCGCCGTCATCGAACAGCTCGAGCGCGATGGGCAACGCCTGCAGGCGGCGTACTTGAGAACGAATCACAATCCGCTGGGAGCGTGCGCCATCACGGGCACCGGATTTCCCATCGACCGCAACCGCACCTCGGCGTTGCTCGGCTTCAACGGTCCGCTCCGCAACACCTACGGCAGTATCGCCACGGCCGACTACCTGCTCGAGAGCGCCTCGGCGTCGGCGGTGCTCCTGGCCGGACTCGGGCGCGTGGTGCAGGACCTGCTGCTGTGGTCAACGTCAGAATTCAGCTATCTGCGCCTGGGAGATGGGTTCGTCCAGGGCAGCAGCATCATGCCGCAGAAGAGAAACCCTGTCGCGCTCGAGCACGCGCGTGCGATCGGCAGCAAGGCGCTCGGACAGGCGCAGGCGGTCATGACCAGCGTGCATAACACACCGTTCGGCGATATTGTCGATACCGAAGACGATCTGCAGCCGCTCGTGTTCGGCATGTTCCGTGACGCGGGACGCATGGTGACGCTCGTCGCCGCGGCCATGCGGACGGCCGAGTTCGATGCCGCCCGCCTGGAAGCGCGGGCCGCCGATGGCTGGGCGACGCTGACCGAACTGGCGGACACGCTGGTACGCGAACACAATCTTCCGTTCCGGCTGGCACACGGCATTTCGGCGCGCCTCATGACGGCGCGCGAGCAGCAGCCCACTCGTCCCCTCGAGGAGTTGCTGGCCGACGTGTCCGCCGCGGAGTTGCCGTCCCCGGTCACCTATACCCGCGACGAGCTTGCCCAGATCCTGAGTCCACGACATTTCGTAGACGTGAGGCGCACGTGGGGTGGACCAGCGCCCGACGAAACCCTGGACGCGCTGGCGGCGTCACAACGCCAGCTCGACGCCGACGTCCTGTGGTCCCAGGGCACGAGAGACGCCCTGGCCGAAGCCGAACGCGCGTTGACCGCCGCTGCCGCCGCCTTATGAGCGCACCCGCCACCCGCCAACCAGGCGACACACCGATGACGGGTCGCTACATTGCGGCCCTGGTCGTCGAGGTCGTCATCATCCTGCTGCTCTGGCTGCTCGGCCGGGTGTACTCGTGAGGCCGTTCGACTGGGCCGTCGTCATCGTCTACCTGACCTGGGTCGTCGTTGACGGTCTGCGCCGGTCCAAAGGCACTGACAAGGTCGAAGGGTATTTTCTTGGCAATCGCACCCTGCCGTGGTGGACGGTCGGCCTGTCGGTGATGGCGACACAGATCAGCGCCATCACGCTCGTCGGGACCACGGGGCAGGGCTACGCCACAGGGCTTCGCTTCGTGCAGTCGTACTTCGGCCTGCCACTGGCGATGATCATCCTGTCGCTCACCGTCGTGCCGTTCTTCACGCGCGCACGCGTCTACACCGCCTACGAGTATCTCGAGCAGCGCTTCGATGTGCGCACCCGCACGGCCACCAGCTTCCTGTTCCTCATGGGCCGCGGCCTGTCGCTCGGCGTTACCCTCGCCGCACCCGCGGTGGTGATCTCGTCCATCCTTGGCTGGAGCATTTCGACCACCGTGCTGGCCCTGGCGATTCCGATGGTGCTCTACACGAGCATCGGTGGCGTGCAGGCAGTGGCGTGGACTGACGTCAAACAGATGGTGATCATCGTGACCAGCCTGTTCACGGCGGTCGGGGTGCTGCTCTACGGGATTACCAAGGACGTCGGCATCGGCCAGGCCATGGACATCGCCGGATCGACGGGCCGGCTGACGGCCCTCAGTTTCACCTTCGACCTGAGGGAGACCTACACGATCTGGTCAGGACTGCTCGGCGGCCTGTTTCTGCACCTCTCGTACTTTGGTTGCGATCAGAGCCAGGTACAGCGTTATCTGGCGGCGAAGTCGATTGATGAAGGACGCCATTCGCTGATGATGAGCGCCTTCGTCAAGATTCCACTGCAGCTGCTCGTCCTCGGCACCGGCGCGCTGGTATTCGTGTTCTACATTTTCCAGACGCCGCCGATGCTGTTCAATCGGGCCCACGACGCACAGGTGGCCGCGAGTCCCAGGGCCGCCGAGTACTCGTCACTGCAGCAGCAGTTCGATGGTGCCTTCGAGGCGCGTCGCGCCGCCGCACGAACCGACGATCACACCGGGTTTGCCGACGCCGATCGCCGCCTTCAAGCCATTCGCGCGCAGGCCACGCAGCTGGTGAAGGACACCACGGGCGACGCGCGCTACACCGACGTCAACTACGTCTTCCCGACCTTCATCACGACCGTGATGCCGATCGGCCTGGCCGGACTGATGATTGCCGCCATGTTCGCCGCCGCGATGTCGGCGTCGTCTGGCGAGCTGAGCGCGCTGTCGTCGGCGACCGTCATCGACTTCTACCGCCGTCACTTCGTCAAGGAGGCCGACGATGCGCACTACCTGAAGGTCTCGAAGATTGCGACCGCCGTATGGGGACTGTTCGCCTGCCTGGTGTCGCTGTACGCCGCCGAACAGGGGTCGCTCATCGAGGTCGTCAACCGCTACGGATCGTTTTTCTATGGGTCAATCCTCGGTGTCTTCATCCTGGCGATTCTGACGACCAGCGCCAACGGCATCGGCGCGTTCTGGGGACTCGTGGCCGGCATGGTCGTCGTCCTCACTGTCGCCTTCACCACGCCGATCGCCTTTCTCTGGCACAACCTCATTGGCGCGGTGGTTGTCGTAATCGTCGGCCTGATCGTCAGCCGCGCCTCGCGCTAGACCGTTCTTCAGCCAGAGGCGCGTGACCCGTCAGGCCCGGGTCCGATGCGGGACTGAAGGCCCGCGCGACCAACTCCACATCCGTGCACGTACGTGAACCACGGAATCTGATTCGAGTTCGAGTTTCCGCACGCCGCTTACGAAATCGAAAGTCCACGCTGAGGCCGAGCTGCCGTCAACGCGGATCGTAATAGGCTGTAAGTGACTGTTCGATAAACACTTCAAGGCAGGCACACCCCTCGACCAGATGCGGTCCGGGACTTGCCCTTACCAAGGGCATGCAGTCACGACGGCCTCTGGCAGCGCACGACGGATTCTCCGTCATCGAAACCATCTTCGTCCTCGGCATCATGGCCGTCCTCTCGGGCATGGCGGTCATCCAGATCGGCATCGCGCGCCCGGCCATGAAGGGCGACAGCGCCATGCGCGTCGTGGTGGCGCAGATGCGAACGGCGCGCGAGATGGCGATCACGCAGCGCCGCTACATGCGGGTGAGCTTCACGAACTTTCACAAGGTCGAGATCATCCGCGAGGAAGTGCCAGGACCATCCACCACCGTGGTCGGTGAAACGATCATCGAAGGCGGCGTTGGCTACAACGTGGTGGCCGGCGTCCCTGATACTCCAGACGCTTTTGGCCTCGGCGCGCCGATCAATTTCGGTGTCGTCACCAACGTCAAGTTCACGCCAGAGGGGACGCTGGTCAACCAGGACGGATCGACCGTGAACGGCACCGTCTTCCTCTCGATTCCCGATACTGCGCAGTCCGCGCGAGCCGTCACCGTGCTCGGATCGACCGGCCGCATCCGCGGCTATCGCTGGGACGGACACAACTGGAAGCTGGTGTAACCATGCCGCGAACATCTGAGAGCGGGTTCTCGCTCATCGAAACCATGATGGCGCTCGGCGTCCTGACGACCGGCGTGCTTGGGGCCGCCGCCGTCATGTCCGCCGGTATGCAGAACCTGGGCAGCTCACCCGGCGACGTCATCGTCACGCAGAAGGCCACGCAGGCCATCGAAGCGGTGTTCGCCGCGCGCGACTCGCACAAGGTCCCGTGGGATCAGATTCGCAACGTCTATGGGGAGTCCGGCGCCGACGCCGGGATCTTCGTGGACGGCCCGCAACCGCTGACCATGCCAGGCAACGACGGCATCGTCAACACGGTGGACGACCCCGTCGGCAGCGTCGAGACCATTCCGTTGCCTGGTCCAGACAAGACATTCGACACCGGCGACGACAAGAACCAGGTGCTCAACGGATTCACCCGAGAGATCGCGATTCGCGACGTCGAGGGTGAGAACAATCAGCTGCGTTCGATCACCGTCACCATCATCTACCACTTCGGGACGCGGACACGCACCTACAAGCTGTCCACGTACATCTCGGCTTACTCATAAACGCCATGAGAACACTTGCACGTGAAGACGGCTTGACCGTCACCGAATTGATGATCAGCAGCATGGTGCTGCTGACGCTGATGGGGTCGGCGCTGCAGACCTTTCAGAGCGGCGTGATGATCAACGACTCGGCCACCCAGCTCGCCGACGCCAACCAGAACCTCCGCGCCGGCGTCAACCAGTTGATCAAGGACTTCATGCAGGCGGGCCGGATCATCGGGCCCGAGGGCATTCCGATTCCCAATGGCGCCGGAGCGACAGCGGTCAGCCGACCGGCCCCGCCCAACCAGACGATGACGTTCAACGTGGCGACGACGACGAACCTGCCGGACATCACGACCGGGTTCCGCCTCGGCCCCACCGTGAATGGGGCCAGGACCGACATCGTGACGATCATGACGGTGGATGCCTTCATGCCGACGATCGAAACGCCGCAGGTTGGCGTGGCGGATCCGAACGAGGGGGTTCTCGATCCGGCCGGCGGTTTCGTCACGCTGCCCGCCAATTCCATCTGGCTGATCGGCGACCCGTTGAACGACACCCCGGCGATGAACGTCGGCGACCTGGTGCTGTTCAAGAACCCGCGCGGCATGGCGATTCAGACGGTGACCAGAAAAGACTCGACGCGCCTCTACTTCGATGCCAACGACTGGTTCAAATTCAACCAGCGCAATGCGGCGCAGGGCACGGTGATGCAGATCAAGGACACGGCGAGCACGGCGACACCGTGGATTGAGCGGACCACGCTGTTCCGCGTCATGATGATCACCTACTACGTCGACAACGTGACAACGCCGACGGCGCCGCGTCTGGTGCGGCAGGTCAACAACTTTGTGCCGCAGGCCCTGGCCGGCGTCGTCGAGGACATCGACTTGACCTACGACCTGGTCGACGGCGTGAACAATCCGGCCGACATTCCGTCGCTGCCTTACACCGACGCTGTGGCCGGCGTCACCTACAACGCCAACCAGATCCGCAAGGCCAACATCCACGTCGGCGTCCGCTCCGAGATGATCTCGCGGCCGACCGAAGACTACATTCGTAACCATATTTCCACCGCCGTCGATGTGCGCAGCCTTGCGAGCGTCGACCGCTACGTGGGCCAGTAACGAACATGAAGACCATGCACATGCGCCCGGAGAATGAGCGCGGGGTCGCCATGCTGACCTCGCTGCTCGTCATGATGCTGATGTCGGCCCTGCTCGTCGGCTTCACGGCCGTCGTGATGAGTGACCAGCGCTATCGCTTCATCGACCGCGATCGCAACCAGGCCTTCTACGCCGCCAGCGCTGGTATTGAGAAGCTGACGTCGGATCTCGGCAACCTGTTCGTCTCGCACGTCGCGCCGACGGCGACGCAGATTACGAACCTGACGACCACCACGCCAGTGATCGAAGGCGTGGCTTTCAACTCGCCAATGCCGGCGGGCACCATCCCCACCAGCGCGCTGACCAAGTGCATCGCGCCGAATGCGATCGCGTCGGCCGGCGGCAATGGCTACGCGATTCGCTTCTGCGCCGCGCCAGGAGGCAATCCGACGACGACGTCGGTGACGCCGATCAAGAGCGGTCCGTATGAAGGCCTGATTGCCGCGCAGATGCCGTATCAGCTCGACGTGACTGCAAAGACGACTAGCGGCGGCGATGTGCACCTGGTGCGTACTGCTGAGGCCGTGGCTATTCCGGTGTTCCAGTTCGGCATCTTCTCCGATGTCGACCTGTCGTTCTTTGCCGGCCCGAACTTCAACTTTGGCGGGCGGGTCCACACCAACGGCAATCTCTTCCTCTCGCAGGGCAACAGTGCGACGCTGACGTTGACCGACAAGGTCACCGCCGTGGGGCAGGTGGTCCGCCAGCGCATGCAGAACGGCGTGTCGATCGACACCGCCCCGGCACACGCCGGGACCGTGAGCATGGCCATGTCTCCCGGGGTCTTTCGGCCGTTGCTGCGCACCGAAGGGAGCGTGACCGACGGTATTGGCAGCTCGAACAACGAGCCGCTGTGGCATTCCACATCGCTGAGCACCTACAACAGCTGGATTCGCAACGGCCGCACCGGCGCCAAGCCGCTCAACCTGGCGTTGATCACCGTCGGCGGCAGCAATCCCGACCTCATTCGCCGGCCGCCCAGCAACGAAGACATCAACAACCCCGTGCTCTACAACGAGCGGCTGTTCAGCAAGGCGAGTCTGCGTGTCCTGCTGTCGGACGAGCCCGAAGACATCACTGGCCTGCCAACGGTGACCGCAACGCCACCAGTGCTGCTCGACAACCTGTGGACGACGGCGACGGCACCGAACAACGGCGTTGGTGCCTATGGGCCCATCAACTACAACATGACGGCGCCTGTGCGCCCGCCAATCGCACGCTCGCCTGGCCTGGTGACAGCCAACGTCACGCCGGCAGTTGTTGCCGGGGCGTCGGTCGAAGTTCGCTACACCGGGCTCAGCACCGTCAACTATTTCAAGATTCCCGATGCGCTGACGATCGTCAAGACAGGAGCCGGCGCTGGCACCTGGAATCTGAGCGGCTGCGCGGCTCAGAAGACGGCGACGACGTTTACATGCACCAACACCGGTGGCCACGCTGGCACGACCGCGGCTGGTGCCACAGTCACTGGCGACGTGGTGACGCCCGACGGCACCATCCCGGTGACGACCACGACGACGGCGAACTGGGTCGGTGGCGGCGCTCTGACCGTGACCAGCACGCTGGCATTCGCGCCACACACGTTCTGGGTGGGCAGAAACCTGATCAGCTGCGGCGGCTACCCAACAACGAACGACCGACTCACCCAGTGCAATGTCGTCGAGAACATCGCGAACAACACGACGATGACGTCCTCGGCACGCTCAGCACTCGGTACCGGGACCATCGGCGGCTACCTCAAGATCGAGCGTCAGTCAGCGGCAGGCATCTGGACTGACGTGACGATGGAGATCCTGAACTGGGGCATAGGCGCGCCGCGAATCGCCGGATGCAACTCAGGATGGGCGAACGACCCCACACCGAACGCGATCCTCAGACTGCAGCGGCTGGCCGACAACAACTGGCCGACCGCGGCAACCTGCCCGCAGAATCTGAATCGCTCGACCGAGTACTGGCCGAATACCCTGTTCGATGTTCGCGAAGCGTTGGTGCGTGACGTCTCACCCGGCACGGCGACCGTCCCTCTGGGCGGAGTGATGCACTACATTTCGCTCGACGTCGGAAATCTGTCCCGATGGTTCCGCGCTGGCGGTGTCTACACCGCGCCGGCCGGCACCGACTCGAGACTGGACAACGGCGGTTACACCGTCTACTTCTCGGACCGCCGCAATAACCGCAATGCCATCAGCGAAGAGACCGGTGACTACGGCTGGGAGGACATCGTCAACCCGCTGTCCGGCACCGGCGCACCGAACGGCATACTCGACACCGGCGAAGACGCCAACGGCAACGGCACACTCGACGTCTACGGCAGCTTTCCCAACTACGATGGCACGTACAACGCGGCCGTCCCTGGTGCGTCAGCGCCGTTGACGACTGCGGCCAGGCCGGCGACGATGGTCAGTCGCGGCGACGCCCAGGTGAATCGCGCCATCCTCTACCGCCGTGCGCTGAAGGTTCGGAATGGCAACAACATCGTCGGGCTCGGCGTGACCGGCCTGACCGTGGTGTCTGAGAATCCGGTGTATGTGGAGGGCAACTGGAACTCGGCCAATGGCGGTGGGAGCGATTTCGCTGGCGCGCATGCCGCGACGGCCGTGATGGCCGACACAGTCACGCTGTTGTCGAACAGCTGGAGCGACGTCACCTCGTTCACCTCGCCGTACACCGTCGGCGACCGCGACCGCAACACGCAGACCTGGTACCGCCTGGCGATTATTTCGGGCAAGGGGCGGGCGTTTCCGCAACCGACCGGCACCGACACAGACTTCGGGACCGATGGCGGCGCACACAATTTCCTGCGCTACCTGGAGAACGGCGACCAGGCGGTGAACTACCGCGGCTCGATGGCTACGTTCTTCTTCAGCCGTCAGGCGCTGGGCACGTTCAAGTGCTGCGATACGGTCTACGGCGCTCCGACCCGAAACTACGCCTTCGACACCGACTTCCTGAACCCGGCGCTATTGCCGCCGAACACGCCGATGTTCCGCGACCTCAACACGGTCGGCTTCGCGCAAGAACTCAGGCCTGGCAGATAGACGGGTTCTCAGGTGCACGGGTGCACGGGTTGCACGGGTTGCACGGGTGCAAAAATCAAAAAGGCGGCGAGGTGGAATCACCACCATCGCCGCCTTCGTCGTCTTCCTTGAGACTTAAGACCTAAGACTTAAGCCCTGCGCCATAAGCCTTGAGCTGTAAGCCCTGAGTCTTACGCCTTGCTACCGAGCGGCTCTGAGCGACACCTTCTGCACGCGCCACACAGCCATCTCGCCGACGAGCAGCTCGTTCTCGTTGCGGCAGTCGATGGAGTTGGCGAGACCGAACTGCTTCGCCATGCGGCCGGCTGATCCGAACTTGCCGACCACCTTGCCGTCGAGTGTCACCTTCTGAATGTAGGCATCTTCCATCCCGTCCGGATCGCCGGAGTGCGAGATGTAGAGATGCTGCGTCGCGCCAGTGGTCATGCACATCGTCAGCGGCGTGCCGATACCGGCGAACTGCGACTTGTAGTTGCCATCCCCGTCAAACACCTGAATGCGCTTGTTGAGGAGATCGGCCGCATAGACATTGCCCGCGGCGTCGATCGCCAGCGCCTTCACGCCCCGGAACTGGCCGTTCTCGCTGCCGGTGGAGCCCCACTGGCGGATGAAGCGCCCTTCCTTGTCGAACTTGGCGATGCGGTTGTTGTTGCCGAGACCGTCTGCGATGTAGATGTTGCCGGCCTTGTCCCACGCCACGTCTTGCGGACGGCTGAACGTGGAACCAGGCGTACCGGCGCCGGGGAGCGCGCCCCCACGGCCACCACCGGGACCTCCGGGCGGGAATGCCGGCGGCGCTCCGCCTGGAGCCCCACCGCGGCCCTCAGGCGCTCCGCCACGGCCACCGCCTCCGGGAGGCGGCACGTTTGGCCGCACATTGATCACTTCCGGCTTGCGTCCAAGCACGAGGCCGACACTGCCATCGGCATTGAACTTGACGACCTGGCTGGCCACTTCGTCGACCGTCCAGATGTTGTCCTGCGGATCGACGCGAAGACCGATCGCCGCGTTGAAGCCGTAGACATCCTGGCCCCACTCGGCGGTCATCTTCCCTGTCCGATCGAACACCAGCAGGCGCGAGCCGCCGCGCTGGAACGTGCGGTTGTCAGCCAGGGTCGCGTACGGATGGCCGGTGCGCGTGTAAACGAAGATTCGACCCTTCGAATCCTGACCAACGCCGCCGACTTCGCCGACGAAGACCGCGTTGGGTCCGGTGACGGGCGTCTGCAGGAGGTCAGCATTGCTGTCGAAGGCGATCTCTGGAGCGCCTGACTGCGCGACCAGCGAGGCGCTGGAAGCGAGAATGGCCGAGGCCACGAATCCTTTGAATGTACGTGTCATCGTGGGGGCTCCTAGTTCGCGCTCGACTTCGCGGCCGGAGCCGACTTGAGCAGGATCTTCTGTGAACGCCAGTTATTGATCTCGGC
>CADEEX010000029.1:9854-20597 GCA_902826465.1 uncultured Acidobacteriota bacterium | reverse complement strand
CCTACGACTTCAACTGGCAGAACACCTACATGCCGGTGAAGCCGGTGAAGCTGCCAGCGGGCACGGTGCTGAAGACCGTCGGCCACTACGACAACTCGGTGGCCAACAAGGTGAATCCGCAGCCGTATCGTCCGGCGCTGTGGTCGGAACAGACCTGGGACGAGATGTACAACGCCTGGACCGAAATCACCTACGACGGCGAGACCGACGTCGTGGCCAGGGCCACGGAGCGACGTGAGCGGAACCTGGAAGCGTCGAAGACCAACCCGATCACCACCGTGGTTGGCTGCGCGGTGCCAGGCACCCCGCTGAAGTGGACCCTGCGGAACGCGTCAAAGCTGGCGCCACCGCCCCCAGCCGGGGAAGGCCGCGGACCGGCGCGCACACCGCACAACATCACCAAGGACGAGACCGCCGCGGCCGCGAAGGTGGCCGCCGGCAGTGAGACGATTGAACTCGTCGGCGTGTCTGACTTCGTGACGCCCGAGCAGTCGCTGCAGAACCCGCTGCGCAAGTCGCTCTATCCGATCGAGCGCGTGAACACGACCAGCGCGCTGGTCGCGGGCAAGCGCGTGGCGGCCAAGGGCGTCTGGATTCCGGGCAGCCCGGCGCGCGTCAACCTGACGTCCGTTGTGCAGCTCGAGGGCGACTGCACGACGACAAGCACCGCGCAGGGGAATTAACAGGCGCCACGAAATACCAGACCACGAAACACGAAAACGCGAAACCACAGATCTCATCGCAAGATGATTTCGTGGTTTCGTGCTTTCGTAGTCTTCTTCCTGGAGAGATCAGATCGATGCGTACGATCGTGACGACCCTCGTCACCAGCACGGTGATGATGGCGGCGCTCACAAGCGCCACCGCCGGTGCACAGACGTTGACGGTTCCCGGCGGCGGCAGCTGCCTCACGGCCGAGCAGCGCGAGGTGAACAAGGGCTACTACTCGCTGAGTCGTCCGACGTCGCGCGACGACCAGATGCCGTTCTTCGACCCGGAGTACTACGCCGGCACCTGGGAATTCGAATCGCGAGTGTCCGACTCGCCACTCGGCCCCGGCGGCGAGTCGTTCGGCACGGTCACCATCAAGTCGGTCGGCGGGTGCAACTACGAGGGCGACCTCAAGGGCGAAGATCCGGACGGCAAGGCGTTCACCCGGAAGATCAAATTCACCTTCGACAGTGCCAAGAAGCTCCTCACCTGGACGGAAGCCGACAGCCGCGGCTATACCCTCACCAAGTCGGGCGTGGTTGGCGGCGAACTTGGCGGCCTGTTCCACCACCACTTCGAAGACTCACCGGCCATGACGTTCGCCGGCAAGAGCATGCGCATCACCGGCGTCAGCGAGATGAGTTCCCCCGCCTTCTTCAAGTCAGACTTCAAGATCTCGATCGACGGCGGTCCGGTGGCGACCTTCGGCCGCACCACCTACGAGAAGCAGATGAAATAGCGCGCACCGCTGCGCCATGGACGCCGTCACGCGACACCCGCGTCAAGGGTGCAGAATGGCAGCCGATCTCCCATATGCCCGAGTCATGAGGCGGGCGATATGTGACTTCACCTCGAATAGCCGCGTTGCGGCGATCGGCGCTTCCGCTGGCGCTGGTTCTTCTCGTTCACGGATCGGTTGCCGCACAACCTGCCAGCCCGTCTCCGCCGCCGCAGACCGCCGACTCGCAAACCGCCGCACCTGATACATCGCTCGAGCAGTTGCTGCAGCTCGAGGTGCAGTCGGTGTTCGGCGCCTCGCGGTTCCTGCAGAAGCAGACAGAAGCGCCCGCCGCCGTGAGCATCGTCACGGCGGACGAAATCCGCCGATATGGCTGGCGCACGATTGCCGACGTGCTCCGTTCGGTCCGTGGCTTCTACGTCACCGACGACCGGTCGTGGGCCTATGTCGGCCTGCGCGGATTCCAGCGCCCTGGCGACTACAACACCCGGGTCCTCTTACTGCTCGACGGCCGGCGCACCAACGACAACCTCTACGACCAGGCGCTGGTCCAGGAAGATTTCCTCGTCGACATCGCCGACATTGAACGGATCGAGGTGATCCGCGGGCCCAGTTCGTCACTCTACGGCAGCAACGCTTTCCTTGCCGTCGTCAACGTCATCACCAAGGGACCCGCCACCGATCGAAGAGACAAGGCCGCGGTCACGCTGGGCACGCTGGGACTTGCTGGCGGCCGGATCTCGATCACGCGGCAGCTCCGTGACGACGCCGCCATCCACGTGTCGACGGCCATCCAACATAGCGGCGGCATGGCCAGCTTCTTCACCCCTGAGTTCGACGACGGCACCCCTGGCGCGGGAATCGCCAACGGACTCGACTACGCCGACCGCCGCAATGCGCTGCTGGAACTGCGCATCAAGCGCCTCGACATCACAGGCGGCTATAACCACAGACAACGCGGATTCCCGACCGGTGCCTACGGTGTGGCGCGCAACGACCCACAGTCGTGGGTGTCGGACACGCACACGTTTGGTGACGTCAACTGGAAAGGCGAACTGCGGTCGGGGTGGGCGGCCGATGCCCGCGCCGGCTACGACCTGTACGAGTACGTCGGTAGCTATCCCTATTCGGTCGATGGCGCATCGCCGCCGGCGGCCAACATCGACCGCGGTCGGGGGCAATGGCTCACCGGTGGCATTCAGCTGTCACGCCGCCTTCAGCACGGTCATCGTCTGTCGCTCGGCGCCGAGCGACGCCAGAACGTCGAAGAGCGGATGAAGAGCTACTACGAAGGCCAGCCACCGATGCTCGATATCTCGCGGCGATCATCGACCACCGGTGTCTACGCGCAGGATGAATGGCGCGTGCATCCGCAGCTTCTGCTGAGCGGCGGCGTTCGCTACGACCGCTACTCGCGTTTTCAGAGCCCGTTGACGCCGCGCGGCGCGGTGATTGTGCAACCGACCGAACGAACGGCGCTGAAGCTGATGTACGGCGAAGCCTTTCGAGCGCCGAACGTCTTCGAGACCGACTACTACTATCAGGACGCGTATCGGAACAACCAGTCGCTCTCCCCCGAACGGACGCGCACCCTCGAAGCACTGGTCGAGCACTACGTTGGCAGGCGCGCCAGATTCTCGGCGTCGTGGTTTGGCTATCGCATCCACGACCTGATCGAACTGATGCACGACAGCGACGCTGACGTGCAGTTCTACGCCAATCTGGCGCGCGCCCACGCGTCTGGCGTCGAGACCGAGGCAGAATTCAAGTGGCCAAGCGGGTTGCAGCTGCGTGGCAGCTACAGCTACACGCGAGCCCGCAACACGACGAGCGCCGAGACGCTCAGCAACTCGCCCGCCCACATCGGACAGGCGCTCTTCTCCGTTCCCCTGCCTGCACGCCTGTTCGTCGGAGTTGATGTCCGGGCGCTGGGCCCGCGTCTGACGCGCGACGGAGGCGCGGTCGACGCGCATACGGTCGCCAATGTGACGTTGTCCCGATTCAGCGAGGCACGCGGCCTTGGCTTTGCCGCCACTGTCTCGAATCTCATGAACGTGCGCTACGCCGACCCAGTCTCGTCCGAGTTTGCGCAAACCGCTGTCACGCAGAACGGCCGCACCGTGCGGCTGTATCTCGTGCACAGCTTCTGACGGCTCGCTGAGTTCGACTGCTGCCATGGTTCTGCGGTTCACACGTTCGGCGCTCGTTCTGGTCGCGGCGGTCGTCCTTCTGGGACGCCACGCAACCGCTGCGCCCGATCAGGAGTACCGCCTGAAGGCCGCGTTCATCCAGAATCTGATTGCTTTCGTCGAATGGCCGGACGGCGTGCTGGGCATGGACCGCGGCGCCATCGAGGTCGCCGTCCTCGGCCGCGCCGCAGGACAGCAGATCCAGACCGCGCTGGCTGGCAAGAGCGCCAAGGGGCGTCCGATCACCGTGCGGATTTACGACCGAGCCTCAGACATCGCGCACTGCCATGTGCTCTTCGTCACCGTCGAGGCGGAGCACGACATGCGCACGGCGCTGCGTGCCGCTGAAGGCAAACCGATCCTGACCATCTCGGAAGTACCAACCGTGGTCGCGCCGTACGCCGTCATCTCAATCGTCATCGACGACGCACACCTGGCATTCACCGCGAATCTCGATAGTGCCGACCTCGCGGGCGTGCGGCCGGCATCAACGCTGCTGCGTCTCGCCCGAGACGTCCGTGGACGGCGGGTGGGACGACAGCCATGATCTTCTGGCGACGGCTGTCAGTCCAGGCGAAGCTCACCGCGGTGGCCATGGCCACGTCGGTGACCGCCCTGTTGATGGCGGGCGCCGGCGTGGTCACCTACGGCTTCATCAGCGCACAGGACGACCTGACCCGGCACCTGGTGAAGGTGGCCGACCTGATCGGCGCAAGCAGCGCTGCGGCCGTGCAGTTCCGCGATCCGCTCGCCGCGACGCAGGCACTCAGCCAGTTCAGTGACACCGGGGCGGACGGCGCGCGGATTGTGCTGACGGACGGAACGTCGTTTGCTCAGTACGGCGAGGCACCGCACAGTCCGGCCCCAGTGCCGATGCACTCAATCAACGTGGTCGACGATCGCCTGATCGTCAGCCGCCCGATCCTGCTGGACGCGGTGCCGATTGGCGTCATCGTGGTCGAAGCCAGCTTGTCGAGAGCGCGCGCCGAGGCGCGACGCTACGCCGGCCTGCTGGCCGTGGGACTGGCCGTCGCGTCGTTTGTGGCCTATCTGCTGTCGTCGGCGCTTCAACGTACCGTGTCTGGCCCGATTCTCCGCCTGACCCACGTCACCTCGAAGGTGTCGGCCGACCGCGACTACTCGATCCGTGCGGCCAAGGAAACCGATGACGAACTCGGGCAGCTGGTCGATGGCTTCAACGAGATGCTGGAACAGATTCAGCGGCGCAACGAGGCACTGCGCGCGGCCCAGGCCCAGCTCGAAGCGCGGGTGGTCGAACGAACACAGACCCTCGAACTCGAAGTCGCGCAGCGACGACGCACCGAGCACGAGCTGTTGCTCGCCAAGGCGGCGGCCGAAGACGCCAACACCGCCAAGAGCGCGTTTCTCGCCAACATGAGTCACGAGTTGCGCACACCGCTGAACGCGATCATTGGCTACAGCGAGATGCTCGAAGAAGACGCCGCCGAGCATGGCCTGACCGACAGCATCGATGACCTGCAGCGCATCAACCACTCGGGGCGGCACCTGCTGTCGCTCATCGACGACATTCTCGATCTGTCGAAGATCGAAGCCGGCCGCCTCGAGCTGCATGTCGACACGTTCGAGGCAGCGACGGTGGTCACCGCAGCGGTACGGACGAGCGAGAGCCTGGCGTCCGCACGCCACAACCGGCTGCGGGTGTCCGGCGCTGAGTCTCTTGGCGTGATGCGCTCCGACCCGACCAAGCTGCAGCAGGTGCTGCTCAACCTCGTCGGCAATGCGTGCAAGTTCACGAGCGACGGTGAGGTGCACGTCGCGTGTGAGCGACGCCGCGAGTCTTCGCGCGACTGGATCGTCATTGCGGTGCGCGATACCGGGATCGGCATGACGCCAGCGCAGGTGTCGCGCCTGTTCAAGGAGTTCATGCAGGCCGATTTCTCGACCAGCCGGAAGTACGGCGGCACCGGCCTGGGTCTCGCCATCAGTCAGAAGCTGGCTGGTCTGCTCGGCGGCGCGGTGTCGGTCGACAGCCAACTCGGCACCGGGTCGATGTTCACGCTGCGCGTGCCGGTCGACCTGCCGGCAGCGCCGTCTTTGGTCATCCTGTGAAGATTTCCCTCCACAGACCGACTACCTATGAGGTGGGCCGCTCGATCCTGATCGTCGAAGACAATCCGTTCAACGCCGACATGCTCAGTCGGCGGCTGAGGAAGCGCGGATTTGCAGCCGTCGTGGCCGAAGATGGGGCCAGGGCGCTCGCCGCGGTGCGCACCAATCGACCCGATCTCATTCTCATGGACATCAGCCTGCCGGAGATGGATGGCTGGGAAGCGACGCGCCGCCTCAAGGCCGATGCGGCGACACGCGAGATTCCTGTGATTGCCTTGACGGCAAGCGCCATGGTGTCAGACCGCGACGCATCGCTCGCCGCGGGCTGCAGCGAGTTCGAAACCAAGCCGGTCGATCTGGCGCGCCTGATTGGCAAGATCAATCAGCTACTCGGGACTCAGTAGCCCATCTCAATCTCGAGCCATTCGCCCACGGGGCCTGGCACATGCGCCGAGGCGGGACAGAGCGTCAGTTGACCGGGCGCGAGCCGTTCACGTCCCCACTCCGTCTCGGTAATCGGCATGATGAGGCGGAAACCGCCGGCCTTCACCTGATGTCCCGTGCTCACCCGGCTGACGCGAAAGTAGGGACACTCGGCCAGCACACCGCGGCCATGCGACAGCGCCGGCTCGACGTCGGAGAAATCGATGCTGGCGAGCGACGCCTCGACGTGCAACTCGCGCGGATGTCCGTCGAGACCGAGCCGATTCCAGTCGAACACACGAAACGTCGTGTCGCTGTTCTGCTGAATTTCGTAGATGACGAGGCCAGCGCCGAGCGCGTGCAGCCGTCCGCTCGGCACGAACAGACTGTCGCCCTCGTGCGCCTCGACGCGGTGCACCTGTGCTGCCACGGTGCCGTCTGCCAGCGATTGTTCGAAGCCCGCTCTCGTGACACCTGGACGAAGACCGGCGTAGATGCTGGCACCACGATCGGCGTGGGCGACGTACCACATCTCGGTCTTCGGTTCGCCGCCGAGCCGCGGCGCCACGCTCGCCGGCGGGTGCACCTGAATTGACAGGTCGTCGACGCAGTCGAGAATCTTGATGAGCAGAGGAAACCGCGGCGACGCCACGTCAGCGTACGCCGCGCCGAAGACCTCGATCCGATGATGCGTCCACAGCGTGTGCAGCGTGGTGCCGGCATGCGGACCCGCCGCCACCACGCTCTGTTCACGCTGCCGATCGACAAGCTCCCACGCCTCGCCGTACGGCTGATCGTCCGGCAGCGCCCTGCCGAGGACGTGGGCGAGACGACGCCCGCCCCAGACTCTCGTCTGGTAGATCGGCGCGAAATGCAGGAGCTCCGAGAACATCGCGTCAGTTGAGTGGGATGAACGCCAGTGCGTTGTTGGCGTTCATCGGAATCACCAGCTGATTCGCCCCCGAGTCGTAGCACATCGACGCGGGGTTCGGGATGTTGCGCGCGATCAACTCCGCCGGCTGTCCGGGGCGAATCCGCGACACACCGCCCAGTTGCACGCTGCTGACGTACTTCGTGCCGTCCGGCATCACGACGAGGCCGTCGTTGCCAGCCTGCACCGCGTGTTCAGTCTTCAGCAACTGTCCGGCGGGCGAGAACGTCAGCACCTCGTTGTTGCCGATCATGATGACGACGATGTTGCCTTGGGCGTCGAAGGCGATGCCGTTCGGCTGTCGCAGCGGCGCGCCCTGCTTGAAGATGGACGCCTGACCCGCGGGCGTGATCTTCCAGATCTGCCAGCTGTTGGGATCGGCGGTCGGGCCACCCGCGCCGGTGACCGTGGCGTAGATGGTGCCGTCAGCCGCCACTTCAATGTCGTTGAAACCGGTGGAACCGGGCACCTTGACCTCACCAGCGGGAGCACCGGTCTGCATGTTGAATTTGCGAATCACCGCCACGAGCGGATCGGTCGCGCTGGTGCCGCCGTCGCGGTCTGACACGTAGAAGGTGTTGTTGATGATGTCGCTGCCCGACGGCTCATTGAAGACGAGCGGCGGGTTCAGCGCCGCGCGATCGGCGGGTGCCTGAATGCCAACCCACCGGGCGGTGTGCACCGAGCCGTCGTGATTCAGGAACGAGATCCAGGCGTTGTTGGTCTGGACGTTCTGTCCGACGCTGCGATTCGGCACGACAATCACGTTGCGGACGGGATCGTACGAGCAGCTCTCCGCCGAAAAGACTGCGCCGTAGACCTTGACGTTCGTGGACATCGGCTCGAATGCGCCGTCGGCGGCCGGATTGATCGGCATCCCGAGACGGTTGCCGACAAAGAACGGCTGCGGCCCAGCCGCGGGCGCCTGGGCCAATACGGCCACCACACTGAGTGCGCTGGCACACAAGGCCGCGATGGCCTGGGACATAGCTGGCTTCATGTTGATCGTTCTCCTCTGAATTCCTGCGCGGTAGTCGTGCGCGCCCTCGGAGCCGCGCCTTGGCGACAGCTTACTGCGTTCCAGAATCCGACACATTGGTACCACGCCGCGAACAGGTTTGTCGCCTCGCCGAAAGGGTCTGTGCAGACACGGCGTGCTGGCTACAATCGCTCATGCGTCACATCTGTTCGCGGCTGCTGTTCGTGTGCCTGTCCGCCTCGTTGCTGCGCCCGATCGTCGTCAGCGCGCAGAATCGCGCGGCCTCCGGCGACCGGACCATTGCCGAGGCCACGGCGACCATGCAGAGACTGGACGGCTTCGTCCCTCTCTACTGGGATCAGCGAGCCGGCGCGTTGTTCCTCGAAATCGCGCGCTTCGATCAGGAGTTCCTGATGAGCACCGGTCTCGCGGCCGGGCTCGGATCGAACGACATCGGGCTCGACCGTGGCCAGGGCAGCGGCGGCCGCGTCGTGATGTTCCAGCGCGTCGGCCCCAAAGTGATGCTCGTGCAGCAGAACATGGCGTTCCGTTCGAGCAGCCCGAATGCGGCAGAGCGGAAGTCGGTGGAAGACTCGTTTGCGAAATCAGTGCTGTGGGGCTTCACGGTCGCGGCGGAAACCGACGGGCGCGTCCTGGTTGATGCCACCGAGTTTCTGCTCCGCGACAACCATGGGGCTGGTGATGCGCTCCGGCCTGGCACCTACCGCGTCGACCGCAGCCGTAGCGCGGTGTACATGCCGCGGACCAGAGCGTTTCCGAAGAACAGCGAGATCGAGGTGACGCTCACCTTCACCAGCGAGGGGGGTGGCGGCCGCGGCGGAGGCGGTGGGCCGGCCGATGGTCCCGACGCGATCGGCACCGCCCCGGTTCCTTACACCGGTGGGCGCGGCGGTGGCCTGTTCTCGGGATCGGTCGGCAGCGTCACGCCGTCGCCACAGGCAGTGACCCTGCGCGAGCACCTGTCGTTGGTGGAGTTGCCTGGACCCGGCTATACACCACGACTCGAAGATCCGCGCGCCGGTTACGGCGGCATCGCGTTCGTGGATTACAGCACGCCGATCGGCGACGACATCACCCAGCACTGGATCCGCCGGCATCGGCTCGAGAAGAAAGACCCGGCGGCCGCCATCAGCGAGCCGATCGTCCCGATTCAGTACTGGGTGGACAGCGGCGCGCCGGAAGACGTGAGGCAGGCGCTGCTCGAGGGCGCCCGCTGGTGGAATCAGGCATTCGAGGCCGCCGGGTTCCGTAACGCCTTCAAGGTGGACGTGCTGCCGGCCGACGCCGACCCGATGGACATCCGCTACAACATGATCAACTGGGTCCACCGTTCGACGCGCGGCTGGAGTTCCGGCGGCACCGTCACCGATCCGCGCACCGGCGAAATCATCAAGGCCACGGTCACGCTCGGGTCGCTGCGCGATCGTCAGGACTACATGATCTTCGAAGGGCTGCTGTCGCCGTACGCCATCGGCACAGAGCGGCCGGCCGTGCTCTACGACACCGCGCTCAAGAGAATTCGCCAGCTGGCGGCCCACGAAACCGGTCACACGCTCGGCCTCGGCCACAACTACTACGACAGCAACAAGGGCTGGATCTCGGTGATGGACTACCCGCATCCGCTCGAGGAGCTGCGGCCGGACGGGTCGATCGATCTGTCGAACGCCTATCCGCAGCGCATCGGCGAGTGGGACAAGGTCACCATCAACTACGGCTACCGGCAGTTCGCCCCGCAGACCAACGAAGCCGCCGCTCTCGCAAAGATCCTGGACGATGCATGGGCGCAGGACATCCGCTATCTGACGAATCAGGATATGGAGGCCAATCCGCGCGCCGACTGGTGGTCGAATGGGCTGAATCAGGCCGACGAACTCAACCGCCTGATGAAGGTTCGGCGCGCCGCACTCGATCGGATCGGCGAGCGCACCATTCGGGCGGGTCGGCCGATGGCGACGATCGAAGAGCCGCTGGTGCCGATCTACATGTATCACCGCTGGGCCGCCGAGAGTGCGGCGTCGATTCTCGGCGGGCAGCACTACATCTACGGGATGCGCGGCGACAATCGGATCGCCACGCGCTGGGCCACGGGCGAAGATCAGGGCGCGGCGCTGGTGGCGCTGATGGCGACGCTGAAGCCATCGGAGCTGACACTGTCGAAGACGCTGCTCGAATCGATTCCGCCGCGGCCTCCAGGGTTCGCACGGCATCGCGAACTGTTCCCGCGCACCACCGGCGACACTTTCGATCCGATCACGCCGGCCAGTATCGCGGCTGATGTGACCATCGGGTTCGTGCTGCAGGTCGAACGTGCGGCGCGTCTCGTGGCGCAGCATGCGGTCGACCCTTCGCTTCCGGGCCTCGACACCGTGATCGATCGACTGGTGGCGGCCACCTTCGATGCTGCCACGGCCAACCCCTACGAGGCAGAGGTCAGGCGCGCGGAGGAGCGGGTGCTGATCGATCGACTGATCTGGATCGCGTCGGCGTCGCCCAATACCCAGGTGCGAGCGATCGCATCGGCCAAGCTCACCACGCTCGCAGCGCGCCTGAAGAGCGCCGCTGGCAGCGAGGCCGACAACGCCGCCAACGCGCTGTTTGTGGCCGACATCCAGCGCGTCCTCGAACGCCCGGTCGATCTGTCGAAGACCATCCTGCCGCC
>CADEEX010000029.1:8513-9754 GCA_902826465.1 uncultured Acidobacteriota bacterium | reverse complement strand
CTCGGCACGGCGGTCGCCTTCATCACCGGCTTCAAGAACAACACGTCGTACGCGCGGCTGTGGGAAGCGCGCCAGATCTGGGGGGCGATCGTCAACAGCAGCCGCACGTTCACCATGCTGGTCGCCGACGGCATCGCGTCGCCAGAGGCGAGACGACGCCTCGTGTTCCGGCACCTGGCCTGGGTCACGGCGCTCCGCTATCAACTGCGCGAGCCGCGCGCCTGGGAAAACATGCAGCAGGCGCACAACCGCGAGTATCGCGGTCGCTATCACGTGCTCGAGTGGGAGGAGCCGATCGAACCGCTGCTCGAACGGTGGCTCACGCCTGCCGAGTTCGCACGCGTGGCACCGCGAAAGAGCCGCGCCACCGAGCTCCTGTCGCTGCAGATGCTCGATCTGCGTGCGTGCGCCGAACCGTCAGTGCCAGGCGAGCTGCGCCACCTTGAACTGGTGCGCACGGTGGCGGCGCTGGTCGATGCGCAGGGGCGCTGCGAACGCATCAAGAACTTTCCCTATCCGCGGCAGTTCGCCACCCTCAATCTGTTCTTTGTGTGGCTGTTCATCCTGCTGGTGCCGTTCGGACTGGTGCAGGAATTCAATAAGCTCGGGCCAGGTGCGGTCTGGGCCACCGTCCCGTTCTCGGTGATCATTGCCTGGGTCTTCCACACCATGGACAAGATCGGCGAGATCAGCGAGAACCCGTTTGAAGGGAGCCCGAACGACGTTCCGATCACCGCGCTGAGTCGCACCATCGAGATCGACCTGCTGACGCTGCTCGACGAGACCTCGCGGCCAGCCGCGCTGACGCCGGAACACAACATCCTGATGTAGCAGATTCGCACGGTCTGGCGCGCCCTCGCCCACTGGTCCGCCACGCGGGCTCGGTCGATACACAGACAGGCTCGTTTCGATCGATCGCCTCCCCCGAGTGCGAAACCATGCAGCTGCGCGTTGCCCGTCTCTGTCTCGATTGCGAAGAACTCCACAACGCCAACAGCTGCCCCCGCTGTGCGTCCGAGAGCTATGCGTTTCTTTCGAGCTGGCTGCCCACTGAAGAGCGTCGCCGCTGGCGGCGGCCGGCACCCTCGCGCGCGCACGACGGTCCGTGGTGGACCGAGAGCCCTGCCGGTATGGTGCGCGCGTTCGGCCGCTGGCTGTCAGGCGAACCGCACGACGGGATGACCGGCAGCAATGGCCCCGCCACTCGCGCTGCCGATCGCGCCGCGCAGATGAACTTCGAC
>CADEEX010000029.1:0-8413 GCA_902826465.1 uncultured Acidobacteriota bacterium | reverse complement strand
TTTCGAGCGATGCTCAGTGCGTCCCATGACTCACCAGCGACTGCGCTTCGACGACTTCGTGGCCGACGTACGCGCCCGCGAGCTGCGAAAAGCGGGAGCACTCGTACGCCTGCAGGATCAGCCGTTTCAGATTCTGGCGATGCTGCTCGAGCACCCGGGCGATGTCGTCACCCGCGATGAACTACGCGTGCGCCTCTGGCCCGAAGGCACGTTCGTCGACTTCGAGCACAGCCTGAACGCCGCCATCAAGCGGCTGCGTGTCGCACTGGGCGACAGTGCTGATCACCCACGCTTCGTCGAGACCCTTCATCGTCGAGGCTATCGGTTCATCGCGAGAGTCGAGGCCGGAGAGCCGGTCAGTGCGTCGGGCGGACACGGTTCCGCCGTCCAACGCGGGCCTGACGGCCCGCGCCACACAACGCTCTCTGATCGACGGCCACGGCTGGTCGTGCTGCCGTTCACGAACCTGAGCGACATCGAGGACGAGTACTTCACGGACGGACTGACGGAAGATCTGATCGCCAAGATCGGACGACAGTGCGCTGGCAGGATCGGCGTCCTGGCGCGGACGTCGGCGTGGCAGTTCAGGGATGTCTCGCGTACGGTGAGCGATATCAGCGAGGCGTTGCGCGTCGACTATCTGGTGGAAGGGAGCGTCCGCCGGGAAGGCGATCGCGTGCGCGTCACGGCGACGCTGATCGAAACCGAGGGCGAGACGCAGCTGTGGGCTCAAAGCTACGACCGACGTCTCGAAGACTGCCTGGCTGTCGAGGCCGACGTCGCCTCACAGATTGCGCATGCACTGACCGCGGAGCTGCTGCCACCGGCTGCGTCGAGGCCGCCGGGCACCCATCCCGCCGCATATCAGGCGTTCCTCCGCGGTCGCTACCACTGGAATGCCCCCGGTGACGAGGGGCTCGATGAGGCGGTGCGTTACTACGACCAGGCGATCCAGCTCGACCCTGAGTTCGGCAAGGCCTATTCGGCGCGCGCCCGCGCCGGTGTGGCACGCTGCGAGTACTACCTCGCCGAACCACTCGCCGTGCTCGACAACGTCCGTCGCGACGCGACACGGGCCCTGGAACTCGATGCCGGCGACTCGGAAGCGCATGTGGCGCTCGCGGAAGTGCATCGCATGCTCAACTGGGACTGGTCGAGTGCCGAGGCGAGCTATCGTGCGGCGCTCGATGTGAATCCGAACAGCGAATCCACCCATCGCTACTACGCGCTGTTCCTCGCCGCCCGCGGCCGGAGCGAGGCGCTCCGCATTGTCGATCGCGGGTGGATGCTCGATCCGCTGTGCCTCACGAACAACACGGCGGCGGCGTCCGTGCGGTTCTATGTCGGCGATTACGAATCGGCGATCGAGCGCTGCCGAATCACGCTCGACATCGACCCCGCGTACGGGCCGGCCCGACGCCGCATGGCATCAGCCCTCGCCGAACTTGGCCGGTATCGTGAAGCGATCGACGAGTACTCGCTCATCTCGCCGCTGCGACTCGACCCGGTGTCGAGGGCGTGGATGGGGCACGCGCTGGCGGCCGCCGGCAATCCCACCGCTGCGCGCGAAATGGCGATCTCGCTCGAGCGAGCCGTCGACGGGCGGCCGACGCCACCATTCCACCTGGCGATGCTCTATGCGGGACTGAATGACCGCGATCGCGCGTTTCAGGAGCTCGATCGTGCCTGTGCCGCCCGCGATCCCTGGCTCGACACGCTCGATGCCGAGCCGAGGTTCCGCAACATCAAGGACGACGCCCGCTACGCGCCGCTGCTCGATCACCTGCGGCTCTCTCGGCCCAGGAGCGCGGTTACTGCAGCCGTACCCAGTTGACGAGCAGACCCTTGCCACTGAACGTTTCGCCGTTGCAGGTCAGCGGATCAGCGTCACGCTCGCCACGGCCGATGATCGCCTCGCTGCGTGTCGAGAGTCCGCGAGCCCGGTAGCGCTCGAACAGGGCGTCAGTGATGGCGTCAAACCACGACACCAGCCGGTAGCCGCCCTGCTCATTCGCCGACACCGCGACGTCCGACATCGTCTGCTCGCCGATGTGGGTGCCGATCGGCTCGCCCGCCGCAAATCGCGCCCCTTCGGTGATCGTCGTCGTCGGGTTCACATGAAAGACGATGACGCGAAATGCCGGATGGCTGTCGGGCTGAATGTGAATCTGCACACCAGCCCACTCCGTGATCGTCCGCACCACCATGCCTGACACCGGCGCGTAGATGGGAATGGTCGCCGCCGCGGGTCCCGTCGGCACCCTGAAGTAATGCTTCATGCTGCGGCACGACTCGAAGTGATCCGCATAGCTGTGACCTTCTCCTGAGCGGAAGCGGGAGATGTCGCGGACCCCGGTCGTATCGATGTAGTCGTGGGTGATGAACTTCGGCACGCCGTCGCGCTCGACGTTCCAGAGAAGGGGGAGAGACGGCGGTGTTGGTGCGGTCGGATTGCCCGCCCGTCCGCCAGAACAGGCGCACGCGGTCAGCGTCGCCAGAACCACGAACGCACGTGAGATGCGGACCATCGTGAGGGCTATCGGCAGTGCACGACGTCTCTGCAGTCGACGACGGTGGCCGAACCGCGCGCAGTGGTCTGGCATCTCAGCGACCCGATTGCGCCCTGAGCGGCCGCAATACCTGCTGCTCAATCAGATCGAACAGTTGCCGGCGATGCCCACGCCGCTCCTCGCTCACCGTCGTTGACGAGGTCGCGACGACCACGAGGTCGAGGTCGCGGAAGACGAGGATGTACTGGCCACCGTAGCCCCAGGCAAAGCACGCCGTGCCCCCCTCGAACTGCTGCTGCCACCAGCCGTAGCCGTACTGGCGATCGGCATCAAACGCGGAGCGTGTGCGTGAGACGCACGACGTATCGACCCAGGTCGCTGGTACGATCTGGCGACCGCTGACCGCGCCGCGCTTCAGATACAACTCGCCAATCGCGACCATCTGTTTCGGCGTCATCTGCATCTCGTTGCCGCCGAAGTAGATGCCTTGCGGATCCTGCAGCCACCGCGCCAGCGTGAAGCCGAGCGGTCGGGCAAGCACGGTGTTGGCGAACTGCCAGGTGCTCATGCCGGTGGCACTGGTCAGAATCGCGGAGAGCACATGCGACGTGCCGGTGCTGTACTCCATGTCGCCGCCACGGTCCGTCACCATCGGTCTGGCGAGTGCGGACCGCACCCAGTTCGGGCTCTGTACCCATGCGCCATAGTTCCGGCCGCTCGTCGACGCCAGCCCCGATCGCATCGTCAACAGATCTTCGATGGTGATCGCCTGCTTGCGCCGATCGGGATCGCGGCGCAGTTCGGGAAACCAGGTGGCGATCGGCGTGTGGACGTCCTTGATCTGTCCGCGATCGATGGCGATGCCCACCAGCGTCGCGATGATACTTTTCGAGGCCGACTTGATGTTCGCCAGGCTCGAGGCGCGGACGCCGGTCGCATAGTGCTCGGCGATCAGCTCGCCTCGCCAGCTCACGAGCAGACTGCGCAAACGAGGGAGTGCTGCTGCCGGTTGACGCAATTCGAGCCGAGTCGAAGAACTGGTCGGCGGTAACGCCGCCGACTGCGCGCCTGCAGACGACGACACGGCGGTCAACGCCGCCAGGAGGGCGGTGCACGTCGTCGCCACGGCACCTGGCGTTGATCGCATCACCGCATCTTTCTGGCGATGTCTCGTCGTGTCAATAGCTCCCTTGCAATCGCGTGGCAGATCGCGTCTAGTTGCGGGCCATGGAAGAGGCCATCGTCGGGTTTCAGGCAGCACCGCTCTGGACACAGATCGCGATGGCATTGTTCGCGTGCACCGCCGTGTTCATGATTGTCGGGCCGTCGATTCGCAAGCGGCGGTTCCGGCGCCACTACAACGCGATCGCTCACGACCTCGGACAGCCACCGCCCGAAGGCGACTGGCCATTCGCGTTTCGGGTCGCCGTCGAAGGACGCGCCTCGGAGGTGCGCTACGACTTCCGCGGCACGAGCAGCCGCGGCACGTCAGGCTCATACCGAGGCCCGCACGGCTACCTGCTGACAACCGCGACACCGCTGGCGGGCACACGATGGCCCCTGCACCAGGTGGACTTCTCGCGTGTGGACGGGATGCTGTCCCGGCTGGCTTCGGCGCTCGAGCGCACCGGCTGAGTCTGAAAACCATTCACGCGGATGACTTTTCTTCGACGCGGCGCGACCTCCCTTTCGACCTCCTGCTCGGTTTTCCCTGCAATTTCTCGTCTTCGCATGTAGACGCCAGTGGTGCCGTCCTTGCCTAAGGATGGACCGTGATGACTTCGTTCAGGATCGGGCAGGCGGGAGCGGCACTTCTGCTGGCGAGCTGCGTCGCGGTCGGATGCGCGTCGCCGACGGCGCCGTCGGCACCGCCCGCGGAGCGGCCGAGCACGACGCTCCAACCCGCCACGGTCACGCTGACGGTTCGCGTCCTGCCGCGAAGCGTGGAGACGCCGCTCGAAGGGGCCACGGTGAAGCGTGACGCCGAGGTGGGGCACGCCGACGCCGGAGGCGTCTGTCAGTTCACGCTCCGCGCAGGGGACACGGCGAACATCGGCGTCTCAGCGCCAGGCTTCCTCCCGCTCGGAGCGTCTGCCGTGCTGATGAACGACCAGCGCTGGACGTTCTACCTCGAGCCGACCGACACGGCCACGAACTGACCGACCCCTGAACCCTGGGCCTAGTCAGCCCTGGGGGCGACGATCGGATCGACCGTCGTTGACGCCGAGCGCCTGCAGTTCCGGCGGCGTCAGGTGTCGCCACTTGCCGATGGTCAGCGTGCCAATGCGAATGTCGCCGATCTGCACTCGCACCAGCTTGAGGACACGCGCGTCGAGCGCTTCGATCATCCGGCGCACCTGGCGATTGCGCCCCTCAGTGATCGTGATCTCGAGGTGCGTGTACTTGGCCGAATCGCGGAGCCGCGACACGATCGCCGGTCGCGTCGGCCCGTCCGACAGATCGAGCCCGTCACGCATCTGCTGCAACTGCTCGTCCGTCAGTACCTTTGACGACTTCACCAGGTAGGTCTTCGGGAGGTGCGACTCCGGATTGGTGATGCGCTCAGCCAACTGGGTGTCGTTGGTCATGAGCAGCAGGCCTGACGTATCGAGGTCGAGACGTCCGACTGGCGACAGGAACGTCGAGATGTCCGTCGTCAGGTCGTAAACCGTCGGCCGGCCTTCTGGGTCTTTGTAGGTGGTGATGTAGCCGGTCGGCTTGTAGAGGAGGATGTAGAGCCGCTCCTGCACCCGCAACGGCTTGCCATCCACCGACACGCGGTCGCGCTCCATGTCAACCCACTGGTCCGGATTCTGAGTCTCGCGCCCGTTGACGCTGACGCGACCGGCATGGATCCATCGCCGCGCTTCCGTCCGCGAACCCAGGCCTGCCTTGGACAGGACTCGCTCGAGCGTCTTGAGCGGACGCTTCGCCGCCGGTTCTTCGCGGTGCGTGTTGGGCGCTCGCACCGGCGTACGCGACCGAGGACGACTAGATTTCAACGGTGACCCTGACCGGGGCGGACCCGCGTTGTGCGAACCAGGTGATGCCTGAGGCGACGCAATCCAGTTCCAGTTGATAAACGCCTGGATCGAGGGCGGGAAGCGTGACTCGTCTTCGCACGGTCGTCCCAGGCGGCACATCCTGCGCCGACTCGCCCAGCGGCTCCCAGTGAAAGTCGAACGTGATCAATCGACCCTCGCGGTCGTAGAGATGTAGACCGAGAGAGACGCCGCCGTGCCCGCTGCCGCTCGGCAGCCACGTGACGGTCCCGGTATTGGTGACCAGGACATCGAGGGTCTGTCGCCGAGCGTCGCCTTCAGCCGCAACGACTGACGCAACCTCGATCCGGCACGCCAGTCCCTCACCCGACCGGCTGTCTGACACCACCTCGCCAGCCTTGAGAAGGTAGAAGTTCCTGACCGTACGGAGGAAACCCCTGGTCGAGGCGAGCCACGCGTCCTGTTCAACGCCGCCCGTCAGCAGTCCTTCGAACTCCTTCAGCGACACGTGATACGGGAGGCCGTTGTACACCGAGAGGCTGAGACGATCGAAGCCGGACGCCTCGGCAATCGACGCAATGGTGTGGATGTCGACGTCGCGCTCGACCACGCCGTACGTGCTGGCCTCGAACGTCGAACGGGCGGTCTCTGAGTGTCGCGGACCCGGCTCGGCGAACACCGCCCTGCCGCCTGGCGCAAGGACGCGACCGAACTCCTGAATCATCCGTTCGGGATTGAGCGCATGGTGAAACGCATCGAAGCAGACGACGCGGTCGACGCTGGCGTCGGGCAACGGAATGCTGATGCCATCGAAGAGCAGGAACTCCGGCGGCGGCTGATCGCCGATGAGCGGCCGGCGGCGGAACAGCTCGCGCGACACCGCGAGTGCCGTGGGCGCCACGTCCATGACGACGGTGCGACACCCCATCTGCGCCATGAAGTGCGACAACCAGCCTGAGCCGGCGCCGAACTCGAGCACGCGCAGGCCGGGCGAGAGATTCAGGTTCTGCAGTGTCACCGACGCGCTCATCAGCAGCGTTGGCGTTTCTTCGACCTGACTGAACGGCTTGGCGAGGTGGTGTTCCCAGTCGGTCAGCGTCGCAAAGTACAACTCGGCCGCCTGGTTCGACGCCTCAATCTGCGCACGCGTCACCTCACGCCCCCGGTCTTTGTGCGACGGGGCACGCAATGGCGAATGGCCTGGTGCGTGCCACGGTTCCGCCGCCACGCCGCGCAGCGGCTGCTCGCGCTTGTGCACGAACAGAATCGCGTGGTCTTCGGTCTCGCCGCGCTCGAACTCGGCCTGCACCCGCTGGAAGCGCTCATGGCTGAAGAGGGCCAGCACGTCACTGAGGTTGTAGGTGTAGGTCGGAATGAATGGCTCGTCCCGCGCCTTGCCGAGCGCTCGATTGGCAATGGCGTTCAGGCCTGGAACCGTACGCCTGGCACGCTGGGCCAGCGCGGCCTGCGCCGTGTGGCGGACCGCGACCGGACAGTGGAACACGCCAATACCGTTCGGCGCGATCCTGTCGGCGAGGTCGGACAGGAGCGACAGCCCGGTGTCGACGTCGAGCCGCTGCAGCACGTGATAGCAGACGACCAGGTCGTAACGCCTCGCTGATGGCGCCAGTTCGTCAGGCGTCAGGTAGTCGACGTTGGTGGCACCGCGACGCTGCGCCTCAGCGCGTGCGAGGGTCAGCATCGCCGGCGAACGATCGACGCCGGTGGCCGAACCCACCCGGCTGGCCAGCGGCCAGAGCAGGCGGCCAATGCCACAGCCATACTCCAACGCCGACATCGGGGCGAACCCAGGCAGGAGGCTGGCGTCGATCGACTCGAACATCCAGCCAACGGCACGGTCGCCACCATTGAAGAACTCGTGTTCGCGCGCGGGCGTCAGATTCGCGCGCCTGAATTCCTGGCTGGGAATGACGGCGAAGAATGGCTCGCGTTCGACAAAGCGTTCCCAGCGCGGGTCGGGAGCCGTCGCCCACCGCCGGTCATCGTGACGTCGCGATGGGTCGGAGGGTGGCGGGGTGTCAGCGCTCGTCATCAGGAGAAACCGGCGTCACAGCATACCGAAGGTTCCGGTGGATCGGCTCGGTCAGCCGGCGACGCTGCGCCGCGATTCACGCCACCGCGACACCGGGCGAGGCAGGAATCGACGCAACGTGCGAAGCGATCCGGTCAGCCGATCGCACCGTTGGGCGTCGCCGTCAGTCCATGTGCACCCGTACTGCTGCCGGATCTCCTGGGGCAGCAGACCGACCGTGATCAGTCGATTCATCCAGGGCACCGGCGGAATGAACGGCCCGAACGACGGCGACAGCACCGCGGTGCGCAGTTCCATCGCCGCCGCGCCAACGGTCAGGATGCCGGATGCGTGCATCGATGCCATGTAGCGTGTGAGCGACCGCCAATCGGCCGGCACCTCGTCGGCGCGCGCACCAAGCGCCACCGCAACGGGGACCGCTTCGCGGCAGTACGCATCGCGCTCGGGTTCCGACAATGGCGCGATCAGGCGTTCGTACACCAAGGGCAACGACTCGAGCAGCGTGGCGTGGACCCAGAGGAGCAGATCGGGGTCCTCTGCCGAGTAGGGGGTTCCACGCGCGAAGCATCCAACGGTGTCGGGCAGTTCCCCGTGGACGCGCCGATGGATCTGCCGGATGTGGCTGATGGCGCGGTCGCGCGCCGCCGCATCGCCGAAGGTGAGCGCCAGCATCGATCCAACCGTGTGGTGCAACCGCCTGGCCGCGGTGACCGGACCGGCCCGGAACGTGCTGTGTTCGTGGACACCGGCGGCGACGAGCGGATGCGCAAGCTGCAGCAGCACGGCTCGAGACCAGCCGAGCAGGACCATCCGCTCTGCGTTCACTCGCCACGACACCGTATTCGCGC
>CADEEX010000028.1 GCA_902826465.1 uncultured Acidobacteriota bacterium | reverse complement strand
CTGATCTGGTTCGAAACCATCCCTCTTTCCGCGGGGATCGCCCTGTTGGCGATTCCGGCCGCGCTCGCCTTTGCCTGGCGACACCAGACGCAGCAGGCGCTCAGCGGAGTGGACGCCGCCGCCGCCGACCTCACCCTGCTGGCTGGATTGCTGGAACGGGTCGAAGGCGCCGCCTTCGAGTCGCCACGCCTGCAGACGATTCGCGCCGCGCTGGTGACAGAGGGGCTCCCGCCTTCGCGCCGCATCGCCAGGCTGCAGTGGTCTCTGGCGGCGCGCGATTCGTTGCGCAACGAGTTCGTGCGTCCGTTCGCGATGGTGCTGCAGGTGCGTAGCCAGTCGGCCGTGGCGATTGACCGCTGGCATGGCGCGCATCGTGGCGATCTCGCCGCATGGCTCTCGGCGATCGGCGAACTCGAGGCGTTGTGTGCGCTCGCCACCTTCGCGTTCGAGCATCCGGCCGATCCGTTTCCGACCATCGACGAGGGGGCGCCGGAGTGCGAGGCCACGGCCCTCGCCCATCCCCTGCTATCGGCGACCACGGCGGTGGCCAACAGCGTGCACGTCGGCGGCAGCGGTCCGCAGTTGCTCATCATCAGTGGGTCGAACATGTCGGGCAAGAGCACGCTGCTTCGCGCTGTGGGCGTGAACGTGGTGCTGGCGTTTGCTGGCGCCCCGGTCCGTGCACGGCGTATGCGACTGACGCCGTTGACGCCAGGCGCCACGCTCCGCGTGCAGGATTCGCTCGACGAAGGGCAGTCGCGCTTCTATGCGGAGATTCTCCGGATCCGGGACATCGTGGTGTCGGCACGTGCCCGGCCGACGCTGTTCCTCCTCGACGAGATTCTGCATGGCACCAACTCGCACGATCGCCGCATTGGCGCCGAGGCCATCGTGCGTTCGCTGCTCGCCGCTGGCGCCGTTGGCCTGATCACCACGCACGACCTGGCGCTCACCGCGCTGGCTGACGCCATGGGGTCGACGGCCAGAAACGTGCACTTCGAAGATCGCCTCGAGCACGGCCGGCTGGTATTCGACTACACGATGCGCGAGGGCGTGGTCACACGAAGCAATGCGCTGGAACTGATGCGCGCGGTCGGCATCGACGTGCAGGAGTCGTAGCGTGCGCCCGTTCACGCTGCAGGTGCCGGACGATGTGTTGACGGATCTGCGCGTCCGGCTCGAACGCACGCGGTGGCCAGACACGAACCAGGGCACGGCCTGGCAGCACGGCACCGATCTGCGCTACATGAAGTCGCTGGTCGGCTACTGGCTCGCCAGCTACGACTGGCGTGCGCACGAGGCGCGCCTCAATCGGCTGCCGCAATACGTCACGACAATCGACGACCTGAGCCTGCACTTCATCCACGTGCCTGGCGTGGGTCCGCGGCCGATGCCATTGCTGTTGTCGCACGGCTGGCCAGGCTCGATCGTCGAGTTCGAGCGCATCATTCCGCGGCTCACCGATCCCGCACGCTTTGGTGGCGATCCGGCTGACGCATTCACAGTGGTGGCGCCGTCGCTGCCAGGATTCACGCTGTCGTTTCGCGAGCATCAGCGTCGCCTCAATGTCGCCGACACCGCGTCGGTGTTCGCGCGGCTGATGACTGACACGCTGGGCTATCCACGTTTTGCCGCGCAGGGTGGCGACTGGGGTTCGTACATCACCTCACAGCTTGGCGCGGCACATGCTGCCACTGTGATCGGCATCCACATGACGCTGTTCTCGGGACCGCGCGACGGGTTGCCGGCCGCCACATCCGAAGAAGAACGCGCGTATGTGCGGGAGCTGCAACATTGGACCGCCGAAGAGAGCGGCTACAGCACGATGCAGGGCACGAAACCGCAGACGCTGGCCTACGCGCTCACCGACTCGCCGGTGGGGCTGGCGGCCTGGATCGTCGAGAAGTTCAGGACGTGGAGCGATTGCGGGGGAGACGTGGAGCGCCGCTTCTCGAAGGACACGCTGCTCACCAACGTGATGCTCTACTGGGTGACTGGCGCCATCCACTCGTCGTTCTGGCTCTACTGGGCGAGGCGACACGAACCGTGGCCGTACAACGAACAGTCACCGGTGATCGCGCCGACCGCGTACGCGTCGTTTCCGGCTGAGATTCTGCATCCCCCACGCGCATGGGTTGAGCCGGTGTATCAGAACATTCAGCGCTGGACCGAAATGTCGGCCGGTGGACACTTCGCCGCGCTCGAGGAACCCGACGCGCTGGTTGCGGACATTCGCGAGTTCTTCAGAACCCTGCGCTGACTCTCCATAGCCTCGAGCCTGAGCCCCCAGCCCCCAGCCCCGAGCCTCCGGGTTCGTCCGGCAGCGTTGTTGCAATTCGATCGCGCATGATCGAACAACCTCAGCCCTCACCGGTCCCGCGGCTACCCGATCCGATCGATACGCCGCCGCCTGACATCCAAACGGTTCCGCCGCCAGACATTCCGCCGCCGTCTGGATTGCCCGACATTACGCCGCAGCCTCCGCCAGACATCGCGGTCCCGCGTTAACGGCTGGTCTGCTCCAGGGCTCGCGACACCCGATCGACGAGTTCCTGGGGCGAGAACGGCTTGGCCAGAAATTCATAGCGGCCCGTTTCAATGCCCCGCCGCAACAGGTCTTCCTGCACGTGTCCCGAGCACACGATGACCCGCATGCGCGGCGCCAGTGCGCGCGCCCGTTCAATCGTGGCCGCGGTGCTCAGGCCTGGCATCACGCCGTCGATGCACATCAGCGCGAATCGTCGTTGCTCATCGAGCGCAATCAGGGCGTCGTCGCCACTGGCGACGCCATGAACGTGGAAGCCATGTAGCTGCAGCGCCCGCACCATCGTCGCACGCACGTCGTCTCGATCTTCGACGACGAGGATGCGATCACCAGAGCGCCGGGCCGCCACCGGAGTGGCTGTTGGCGGCGTCGAGACGGGCGAGGCGCGCTCGGTGGTGACTGGCAACCAGATCGAAAACGTCGTGCCGTGTCCTTCTTCAGACTCGACGTCGATCACGCCACCGGATTCCTTGATGAAGGCGTACACCGACGCGAGGCCAAGACCGGTCCCCTTGTCACCCTTGGTGGTAAAGAACGGCTCGAACATGCGCGCGAGCGTTGCCTGATCCATGCCGATGCCGGTGTCTTTGATCTGCATGACGACGTAGGCACCGTCGGCGAGCCGTGCATTGTTACCAGCCACCACGATGCGACGGCAGCCGATCGTGATCGTGCCGCCTCGAGGCATGGCGTCGCGTGCGTTGAGCACCAGGTTCAGCACCGAGCGGTCGAGTCCAGATTCGTCAACCGACACGGTGGCATCGTCGTTCGGCATGTCGATCGTGAGCGCGATGTCGCTCGGCAGGACGCGGGCGATGGCGGCACGGAGCCGGCCGAGGAGTGCGGTGATCGACACCGGCTTCGGCGTCGCGAGTTGCTGGCGGCCGAGCGTCAGCAACTGATTGGTCAGGATCGTGGCGTGCTGGACGGCGTCTGCGATCTCGTCCATGTAGGTCTCAACGTCCTCGGGTGATCGCGAGTCGAATTTGGCGGCCTCGGCCGTACCCAGAATGACCGTGAGTGCGTTGTTGAAATCGTGGGCGACGCCGCCGGCAACGCGCGCCAGTGCTTCGATGCGGTGCGATCGCTCCAGGGCCTGTTGCGCCAGCGCGCGCTGTTCGCGTTCACGCGCCTGCTCGAGTTCCGCGCGCTCGAGCGCGAGGCGCTGGCCGCGTTCGCGTTCGGCGAGTTCGCGATGCACGACGAGCGAGTGCGCCAGTTGCTCGACGACGTAGAGTTCGCCGAGGGCGAGCAGTAGCCCGAGCAAGCCGAGAAGCACAAGATGTCGGAACCACAGCGCGTTGCTGCGCGGATCCCACATCGCGATCGGCAGCGGCGGCACCAGATCGCTCTGCACCAGGAACCAGGCCAGAAGATGAAGGCCGACGACGGTGGCGACCGCGTAGGTGGCGCCTCGACGTCCGAAGAACAACGTCGCCAGCTGAATGGTGAGCAGGCAGATCGCCGCGTAGCCCACCGTGAGACCGCCGCGCGACGCCACCAGAAATGCCGACAGCGCCAGGCAGGTCAGCAGACATAGTGCCGATGAACGAAAGCCAAGACGGTGGCTGGTCACCTTCAGCAGAGGAAACAGCAGCGTCGCGCCTGCCAGTACCACCGTGCGCCTCAACAGCGTGCCAACCACAAATGAGCTGGCGATGAGCGTGAGGCCGGTGACTGGCATCGCAATCGCCAGCAGGGTCAATGAGACCTGGAGGACGCGCACGCGCAGCGTCTGCAGCGTGTCCGGCTCGGACTGCGGCCGTCGGCGATCAAGAAGGGCGTGTGTCACGGCGTCGGGCACAAAGACGGAGCCAGTAAACGGCGCCATCTTACGCGAGCCTGCGGCTCGGCGATCAGGCGATCGCCGCTTCGACCGCCTTTGCGACGTGCAGCAGCGCGTCGGTCTGGTTGCGGGTGCCGACCAGTTGCAGGCCCACGGGCAGTCCCTCGTCGGTCTCGCCACAGGGGAGCGAGAGCGCCGGGTGACCGGTTACGTTGAAGAGCTGCGTGAGCCGCAGCGTCAGATTGCGAACCGGTTCGTCCCTGTCGCCCACGCGAGCCGTGCTGGCGCCGATCAGCGGCGCCGGAATCGGCAACGTGGGGAGCAGCAGTGCATCGACGCCAGACAGTGCCGCATCCACATGCTCTCGAAGGGCGTCGCGTCCATAGATGGCGCGCGCGTAGTCTTCGGCGAGCACACGGCGCGCCATCTCGAGACGCAGCCTCACCGGCTTCGTGTACCGCTCCGGCATCGTCTCGAGGGTGTGCGCGTGATAGGCCGCCGCTTCACCGAAGCTGATATGCACATACACGGCCGGCGTCAGTGCCGCCTGTGCGATGTCAACGTCGACGATGGAGGCACCGGCTGTGGTGAGTGCCGCCTCCATCCGTGCGATCTGAGCGCGCACATTGTCGTCGAGAAGATCGAAGAAGTAGCCGCGCGGCACGCCGAATTTCAAGGTGCGCATGTCCGGTGCCGACAGCGGTTTCACCACCGTGTCGCCACGGAGCGCATGAAACACATGCCAGGCATCGGTCACGGTCTGTGTGAGCGGTCCCACATGATCCATCGTGCGCGAGAGGGGCACCACGCCTTCGGTCGGCAGTTCTCCCACGCTCGGTTTGAGACCGACGATGCCGCAGGCGGCGGCGGGAATGCGGATCGAGCCGCCGGTGTCGGTGCCGAGGGTGGCGAGCGCCATGCCGGTGGCGACGCTGATCGCCGAACCACCGCTCGAGCCTCCTGGTGATCGACGCTGATCGAGCGGATGGTGCGCCGGGCCGAACGCGGAGTCTTCGTTGGTGGTGCCGAAGGCGAATTCGTGCAGATTGGTCTTGCCGATGAAGACTGCGCCGGCCTGGCGCAGCCGAGTAATGGCGGACGCATCGGTCGTGGCGAGGTGTCCTTCGCGGACACGCGACGCTGCGGTGGTGGCCGTGCCTGCAATGTCGAACAGGTCCTTGATCGAAATCGGCACGCCGTGCAGCGGTCCGTGATCTCTGCCGTTGGCCAGATCGCGGTCGGCCTCTGCCGCCTGCTGCCGCGCCTCGTCGGCCATCACGTGGATGAAGGCGTTCAGGGCCGGGTCGAGCGCCGCGATTCGCTCGAGGCAATCTTCGGTGACTCGTGCTGATGTGGTGTGACCCAGGCGCAATTGGCGGGCGAACTCGTCAACCGTCATCGGTCGGCGCGTCCGCTGAAGTTGGCGTTTCGGAGCGCCGTCATCGAGGTCGAGAGACCTTCGAGGAGCGGCTTCAGTTCGGGGAGTCCGCGTTTCTCTGCGTCGGCGATGGCAGCCTTGAGCCAGTCAGCTACGGTCATGCGGCTATCGTAGCCGGTGTCGCGCAGCTTGTCTTTCCGTGGACGACGATGAGTTGCCACACGTTCCGGCACCCGTGTGCCCACCCATCTGCTGGAGATCGGATCGGATATCCGTACTGTCCAGGAATTGCTCGGGCACGCGGATGTCAGCACGACGATGATCGATACGCATGTGCTGAACCGTGGTGGGCTTGGAGTGAAGAGTCCGATGGATCGGTTGTGAGGCTCACAGCCAACCGCGTTTCTCGCAGCCAACCACCACTGGCGCGCCTGGCAGATGTGCGTGTTAGTATGCGCGGACTCAACAGGATGGAGACAGCGGATGAAAGTCCCGATGGCCCCTGATGTCACCCTCCGGTCCGCGCTCATCTCCGAGAAGGAGGCCCTTGAAGCTTTGCAATGGCGGGCGTCCCTCAATAATCCCGGCGATCGCGAGGCTCTACTCACTCACGCAGATGCGATCGAAATCCCGCTCGATCAACTCGCCGGTGGACTGGTGTTTGTTGCCGAATGCGCTGGTGGCATCATCGGGTTTGCGGCCATCGTGGCACGCGGCGACGGCGACTCTGAACTCGACGCGCTCTTTGTTGAGCCGGGCCTCTGGCGCCGAGGGTACGGTAAGGCGTTGCTCCTGCATTGCGTTGAGGCGGCGCGGCGCCGTGGCTCGGCTGCGCTTCACGTCGTCGGGAATCCGCACGCGGAAGCGTTCTACCGGGCATGCGGCTTTGACCTCGTTGGGGCCACGGAGACTCGGTTCGGAGCGGGCTTGCTCATGCGCATGGGGTTGTGACGGATCATGCACGACTCGTGTCGGTGCCGATGATGATCTAACAACCGCTTGCAGCCGACGGCGGCCGGCGCGATCATGAGCTGCCGCGGCTGAAGCGGCAGCGTTAGACGGACGAGACTCATTGGCGATAGCCATGATTCCACTCGCTGGAAAGTCCGCGCTTCCGTTGGAGTCCATCCAATCGTTCCTTGCTCAAGCCGCATCGTCGGACCGACCCGGTCTTTCCGTCACCTTTGAACTGGAATCACAGGGCTCCATCGGCTGAGCGTTACGTTGCAGCCGTCACGATCGACGGCATGGCTCGAGACAAGGTCAAGATGCACCTATCGAGCGCCCAGTACCACGCGCTCGCCGTGGCCGGTTAACCAGCGTTTGCAGCCGTGGCGGCCGGGCGAGACAATGGGATGCCGCCCCGGCTGAAACGCGGCACGTTAGCCTGCTGATTTGAGATCAGAATCGCTTCCGTCGACAACTTGGCCGCGCGAGAGGCCAGTCGTATACTCGAAGAGTCCCTTCATGCGTTGAGGTGTTCGTGACGACCAAAGAGACTACGTGGTGCAGGCCATCGATCAGGGCCTGGCGGATAGCGATGCTGGTCGGCTCATTCCGCACGAACAGGTTGTCGCCGAAATGCGCCGGAAGTGGCTTCACGGGTCCGCTCAGTAGTCTGGGCTGTTTCCGCCCAGGCCGCGCTCGACGACGTCATCACCCACATTTCCCAAGATTCCAGCGAAGCCGCCGCGCGCGAATGGAGCCGACGCGCGAGACCATCCCATGCGAATATGGCGTCGTGGCCCGCGGCTCATTTTGAACGGTTAGCCCCAACAGACGTGATTACAATGTAGTCACATGATTGCCAAGACTCGCATTGTCCGCATCGGCAATTCTCGGGGCATCCGCGTGCCCAAGAGTTTGCTCGAACAGGCGCAGCTACCGGAGGAAGTCGAGCTGCAGGCCGAGCATGGCCGATTGGTCGTGCGAGCCGCTCAGGGGCCACGATCTGGTTGGGCCGCTGCGGCCAAGGCGATGCACGCCCGAGGCGACGATCAACTCCTCGATGCTTCGACTCGAACGCGCTTTGACGAGAAGGACTGGCAGTGGCGGTAACGCGGGCGGAGTTCGGACGCGGCGAAGTCCACTTGGTTGGACTCGATCCGACCTTGGGCCGCGAGATCAAGAAAACCCGACCCTGCCTCATCGTGTCGCCGGACGAGCTCAACCTGCACTTGCGTACCGTCATCGTGGCGCCCATGACGACCGGCGGACAGGCCTACCCCTGGCGCGTGGCGTGCCGCTTCCAGAACCGGTCGGGATTCGTGGCGCTCGACCAACTGCGCACGGTCGACCGTGAACGCCTTGTCAAGCGGTTAGGACGTCTTTCTGCCGCGACGACCACGGAAGTCCTCGACACGTTGCAGGAAATGTTCGCCCCATGAGCCGGCTCACAAGCCGCTGCAGCCGACGAGCGGCGCGGATAGTTCCGGCCAAGTCGATAGAATCGTGAGCGCCGCTCGCGGCTGAGCGGCCGGCCGTTATGCTGCTCGACTCCGAACTCGAGGGACCAGTAACCGAGCCACATCGCGCGGGCTACCTCCCAATTGAAAGAGCGCCTTCAGCAACAGATCGGTACTGACGGTGCGGTCAGCCGCCTCCATCTTCGCCACGCGAGATTGGCTCGACCCAAGGCGTTCGGCCACTTGGAGCTGGGTCAACCCGAGGTGCTCGCGGCGGCGCCTCACGCCATCGGCCAGCGCGAGTTTCACTTCCACGAATTGGCGCTCCTCAGTGGATAGCCCCAGGAAGTCCCCAGCATCTCCTACGGTCCACCCGGCTCGCTCGAGCTTCCGGCGTTTATCGACGCGCACGACGTTCTCCCTTCTGGTCCTTCACCACGCGCTGGAAATCGGCGAGCCGCTTCCGACACTCGGTGAAGATGCCCTTCGGCGTGGCCGGGGTCTTCTTCGCGAAGACGTCAAGAATCACGATCGCGTCGGCGGCCACGTGGTACATGATCCGCCATGTCGCCGAACGGTCGACGATGCGCAGCTCATGGCACGAGGCTCCAAGACCAGGCATCGGCCTGGAGTGCGGTAGGGCCAGGCTCTCACCGCGCTGCAAGCGCCGCAGCAGAAACCCGGCCTCCACTCTGGCGGCTTGGCCAAAGGCGGCGTCGTGACGGTGCCGCGCAACCAGACAAGCGGCTTGTCGGCGGGACTCATCGGATTGGATGATATGTCATATCAGACATACTCGCAAGGACAGCCGGATTGTCTACCCGTTGCGAAACGGTGCCGCCGCGGCTGAAGCCGCGCGTTAGGCAGCCTGGCTGAGCAGCGAAGCCAATCGAAACTCATGCAGACTTCCGAGATCGGCGAGGCCATCGTACGGGCACTTCCTGAGCTGTCCGTGGATCTTGAGAGCTACCGCGCGGAGTGCAAACCGGAGGCGCCAGGGCCGTAACGGTCCTTTGGAACGCACCCGTGGCAGCGGTGGTTCCAGCCATGGAGCTAGGCTGCCCAATAAGCGCTTGCAGCCGACGGCGCCGTGCCATCATGAGCGCGCCGCGGCTGAAGCGCGGACGTGGGGCCGCTACCAATCAGCCAGATTGCCTCGCGTAGGCGGCAGCTTCAAGCCGCAGGATGGCCAGGAGGACGAGAAGCTCGAACGTGTCGCCTTTCACACAGACCGGTCTTACCGAGCGATCTGTTTCGGTCGGATTTACGCCGACCCAGTCTGGCGTCGAGCACTGATCCGGATTGCCGCACGCGTCATCGATCCGAGCACACGGGGGAACGCGGCAGCGTCACGGCCGATCGCTGTTGCGTCAGCGATCACCCGTACGACTGAACGTCCTGATTTGGTCGGCATTCGGCCTGATCCGATCGACTCGGAATCGTCGCTGTAACTCTCACTATCTCAACGAGATGCAGGCGCGCCACATGTGCGGGTCATTTGGGTGACTGCTCACACCGATCCGGACCACTACTCACAGCGACCCCGGGCGCCAGTCACAGCCATCCGCGCCACCGATCACACCGATCTCGAGCATAGCCACGCCCATCTCGAGCACCACTCGCACTCGCCCCGACGACCGGGCACACCGGATCTGGACAGTGGTGCCGGTGAGTCCGGCGAGGAGTCGCAGTGAGACCGGTGACCGGTCGCACACGTTCGACGACTGCTCTCACCCACATCAGCGACCGGTGGAAGCCATCCGGGCGACCAGTCATACTGGCCCTGACCACCCGTGACGGCCTCTCCATGAATGCGATGAATGAATATCATTCTCGGCCGGTGACCGAGCGAGCGTCCGCCGTGCCATCGACGCGAGTCCGAGTTGGAGCGTCACCTGTTCGTTTTCGGGAGCTTGCCGATGATAAACGCCAAGTGGCACAAACAGCATGTCATGCCGATGGGCTCCACCCTGAGTCAGCGGGTCGACTGGCACGTCGCCCATGCGAAGGCCTGCGGGTGTCGAGAGATGCCGCCAACAGTGCTGAAGGAGTTACGCCGGCTTGGCAAGGAGCTTCCGAAGCGTCGGCCCCGTGTGAAGTGACGACTCGCGATTCGGGGGCCTGACTTGTCCGGAGCCTCCGCGACCGTGAGAGAATCCTGCCGCTGAGCCGCTGATCTCAGGTGTGGTCATGGCGGCTGTCGACGGAGGAGCAGCGATGTTGAGACCATCTGACCTGTTGGTTACCGTCGTCGTCGTCGCGGCTGTCATATGGCTGGACGTCCCGAAGGTGCTGCTGCCGGCATTCTTCCTCACCATCATCGCCCTCTCTGCCTATCGCTGGCGTCGAGAGAGCCGCGAGCCGATGGCGACAGAACGCTACCGGTGGCGGTTGGTTGCCTCATGTGTGCTCATTGTGGCCATCAGTGTGCCTCTGATGCTCAAGATCGTTCCTCCTAATGGCGTCTATGGCTTCAGAACGAGCGTCACTCGGTCAAGCCTCGACATCTGGTATGCCGCGAACGCCTTCATGGGATGGGCGCTCTCGGCCGGGTCAGTGGTGAGCGCAGGGGCCCTGATCGTTCTTCCGCCAACGGTCAAACGGTGGCTGCTTCTGACGACGTTCCTCTTGCCTCTGGCCCTCGCTGTGGTGGCTTCATTCATGTACTTGGACCGGCTCGCGTAGCGGCTGTACAACATCACCGCTCTAGCCGGCACCGGCCCAAGTGGACGCCCTGCCGTGCCTACTCGGTGATCACGGTGGTCGTTGGGCTCGCCAGCCTTGTGCTGCTCGCGCCAGCGCATCTTTGTTGGCACCATAATGCTGTGGATCGAAGTGATTGCGGTTCGGCTGTTCGTGCTGTTACGTCGTTGGCGACCTCATTCATGAACGTGCCGCCACCTCATAGTCTGTTCAATGCACCTCTGTGCAAGAACCTCAGATGAACATCCGGCTCGCGTCACTTCCGGCCGGGTTGTCCTGGGTCTATCAATCGCCACTGAGGTGAACGATGCAGCCGGCGGCAATGTCCCATGAGCACGAGAGGTGGATGCGTCTCGCGATCGACGAGGCCGAGCATGCGCGCGGAACGACGGGCGACAACCCCTGGGTTGGCTGCGTGATCGTGAACGCGCGCGGCGACCTCCTCGGACGCGGCCATACGCTCGGCCCTGGCGAAGATCATGCGGAAGTGGCCGCCGCTCGTGACGCGCATGCGCGCGGGCATCGTGTTGTTGGCGCCAGCCTCTACTCCACCCTCGAGCCGTGTTCCTTTCACGGCCGCACACCCGCCTGCTCGCAATCGATTGCCGAACGCGGCATCGCCAGAGTGGTGATCGGCATGCGCGATCCGCATCCGCGCGTGAACGGGGCTGGCATACGCATTTTGCGCAATGCCGGCGTCGAGGTCATCGAAGGGGTCTGCGAGGCGGACGTCCGGCGCCAGCTGGGTCTGTGGGTGCTTCAGCAGCATCCCGGTGGGCCGCTCCACCTGGCACGGTCACTGGCGGAGGAGCAACGCGTGGCGCGGTTGGCGGAGGTCTACGGCGTGGACCCTGGCCAGATAGAAGTGTTTCTCGCAACGCATTCGGATTAGTGTGGTCGGCATGAAATACTTCTTCTGCAAACTGATTCCTCCGCGCGCCACCTTCGCTCAGGACATGACGCCGGCCGAACGGGTCCTGATGGGTGAGCATGTCGCGTACTGGCAAGGTCTGATGCAAGAGCAGAAGGCGTTGGCGTTCGGACCTGTCGCCGATCCTCAGGGTGGCTACGGCATCGGGATCATTGTTGCAAGCAGTGATGCGGAGATGCAGGTGCTTCGCAGCAACGACCCAACAATCAAGGCGAGTGCGGGGTTTCGATTCGAGGCGCTGCCGATGCCGCGGCTGATGAGCCCCTTGCTCGCGCCGTAAACGCGGACGCCTGAGGACGTGTCGATGACGAACAACGGGTCGTGCGTCACCATCCACATGGTGGCGAGCCTCGACGGATTCATCGCCAGAAAAGATGGCGGCGTCGACTGGCTCGAAACAGCAGACGAGTTCAAGGAGGGAGAGACGCTCTCCCCGGAGTTCATACAGGAGTTCCTGAAGTCGATCGACTGCTATGTGATGGGCTCGCGCACCTACGAAACGGCGCTCGGCTTCGAGGCCAAAGGGTTCGGTTGGTCCTACGGCGACACGCCGACCTTTGTACTCACCCGGCGGCCGCTGCCGAAGACCAGAGACACCGTAGAGTTCTACGCGGGCGACCTTGCCCAGCTGGTGAATGGCCGTCTGAAGCCATCCTTTCGCAGCATCTGGTTCGTGGGCGGCGGGGAGGTGTCTGGTGAATGCCTTCGACTCGGCCTGGCCGACGAGGTGCGCTATTCGATCGTGCCGATTCTGATTGGTGAAGGGATTCCATTCTTCGGAGGGCTGAACAGGGATGTGGCCCTGCACCTCGTGGAGATGAAGGCCTACACGAGTGGAATGGTTGCCCTTCGCCACGAGGTACGGAAGTAGTGCAGTCTTCAGGGTGCAGCCGCGAATAGCGATTGCCCAATCGCGCCGGCTAAGGCACGATCCGCCGTGCGTTTTCCCTGGAGGCTCAAGCTGTGACGATCCTGATTCCGCTCCTGCTCCTGCTGTTGCAGTCCCGCGCCGTCACCGGCGTCCTCAGCGCTCCAGACCCGAAGCAGATGGAAAACGCGCCGCCACTGGGTTACCAGGCGGTGGAAACAGGGCTGACGCTCCCTGACGGCATCAAGCTCGGGGCATCGTCGAGCGTGGCGTTCGACGCGCAGGGGCACATGTGGGTGTTCAACCGCGGCGAGCATCCGCTGATGGAGTTCGACGGCCAGGGTAAGTACCTCCGCTCCATGGGCGAGGGCATGTACAACCGCGCGCACGGCATGCGCATCGCGCCAGACGGCGGCATCTGGACCACGGATGTGCAGGGGCACACCGTCAGGAAGATGAATGCCAAAGGCGAGGTGCTGATCACGCTCGGCACGCGTGGGCAATCCGGCGTCTGGGACGAGGCCGCGAATACCCGCCTGCTCTTCGAGCCGGCCGACATCGGCTTCGCGCCAAACGGCGACGTGTTCGTGGTGCAGGGACACGGCCGCGGCGATGGCCGCGTGCTGCGTTTCGACAAGACCGGCAAGTTCATTACCAGCTGGGGCGGCAAGGGGAGTGCGCCGGGACAATTCGATCAGCCGCACTCGATCATCGTGAACGCCCAGAACCAGGTGCTGGTCGGCGACCGCGAGAATCGTCGCGTGCAGGTGTTCGACATGGACGGCAAGTTCATCACGTCGTGGAAGTTCAACGGCCTGCCGTGCGGCCTGCTCATCGGGCCCGATCGCCAGCTGTATCTCGCCACCGGATTCTCAGGGCAGATTCTGCGCCTGAACGCCGACGGCAAAGCGGTCGCGATGATGGGGCAGCCGGGGCCCGGACCGACGCTCGGCAACTTTGGCGAAGCGCACTACATGGCGATTGCGCCGAACTCCGACATCTATGTGGCAGATACGATCAATGCCACGCTGCATCGATTCGCCAAGAAGTAGCCGGGCAGCGCCGAGCATCCGCTGTCTGCGAGAGCGATGGAGATGGATCGCGGAGCGTCGCTCATTGCCGCCAGAGTCTTCGGAGCACTGAGCCTCGTCGCCGCGGCATTTCAGCTCGCGATTGCTGCCGGTGCGCCCTGGGGGCATCTGACGATGGGGGGCGCCTTCCCAGGGCGACTGCCTTCTCCCATGCGCCTCGCCGCGATCGGGCAGGCGCTGGTGCTCCTGCTGTTTGCCGCCGTGGTCGCGGCGCGAGCCCGGTTGTTGTTTGACCGATGGCATGCGGTCTCGCGAACGCTGGTGTGGGTGGTGGTCGCCTATACCGTGGTTGGCGTCGTGCTGAACGCGATCACGCCGAGCCCGTGGGAGCGCGCGTTGTGGCTGCCGGTACTGCTCGTCCTTTGCACCTGCGCCGTGGTGACAGCGCGAACGCCGTAACTCAGTAGTGCGGACCTGCTCGGACTGAACATCGTCTTGCGGCTCGCTACGGCTGGTGAGGCGATGTGCCACCACAGCGGTCAGCAGAACCACGTCGGTCGGTCGAGTCGCAGTAACTGGAAGGCGTAAGGTGACAGTAACAGCACGGATATTCGTCGGCGCGTCCGTCGTGACGTCCACCCTGCTGGCTGGCGTCGCATGGCGCTCGGTCCACGCACAGACGAACCCGGGAAAGGTGTTCTTCGATCGGGCGTGCGCGTCGTGTCACGGATCCGATGCGGCTGGCTCGCTCGGTCCTGCGCTGGTGCCGTTCGAGTCGTCGGATCAGGACCTGATTGCGGTCGTGCGCGCTGGCGGAACGCAAATGCGGTCTTTCACCTCGCGCGATCTTGCAGACGAAGACGTGCGTGCGGTCGCAGCCTACCTGAGAAGCATGTCGGGCGCAGGAGCGCCGCGTTCACAACCCACCGTTAACGCCACGTCTCGCGTCGCCACCCCACGACCGGACGTGTTCTCCACCGGCATGGCGCCACAGATCTCGGAGGTGACGGACGGGATGCTCGCCAGTCCGAACCCTGCAGACTGGTTAAGCTGGCGGCGGACGCTGGACGGCTGGGGATACAGCCCGCTCAACCAGATCACTCCCGCCAACGTCGGCTCACTGCAACTCGCCTGGTCATGGGCGCTCGAGCCGGGGACCTCACAGACGACGCCGATTGTCCACGACGGCGTCATGTTCGTGGCCAACCCCGGCAACGTTGTCGATGCGCTCGATGCACGAACCGGGCAACTGTTGTGGGAATATCGGCGCCCGATCGAGGAGCGACGCCGCCAGTCGGCGCAGTCGCGCAGCCTTGCGATCTATCGCGACGTGGTCGTACTCGCCACTGTCGATGCCCATCTCGTCGGCCTCGACACGCGCACGGGCGCCGTGCGCTGGGATACGAATGTGGGCGGCGCCCCCACGTCAGGCTTTACGTTCACCAGTGGGCCGATCGTCGCCGACGGCACCATCGTCGGAGGGTTGACCGGCTGCTCGAGGTTCGATGATGAGACGTGCTACATCGTCGGAGTTGACGGCGCGAGCGGGCGACTGTTGTGGCGAACATCCACCATCGCCATGCCGGGACAACCCGGCGGCGACACCTGGGGCGATCTGGCGCTGACATTCCGCGCTGGTGGAGATGCCTGGATGCCAGGCAGCTACGATCCGGTCTCCAAACTGATCTACTGGGGGACTGCGCAGGCCAAGCCGTGGGCGCAGGCCGTGCGCGGCACCGACGGCGAGGCGCTCTACACGAACTCGACGCTGGCGCTCAATCCGAAGACCGGCTCAATCACGTGGCACTTCCAGCACCTTCCGGGCGAGTCGTACGACATGGATGAAGCGTTCGAGCGCATCCTCATCGATCACGACGGTCGAAGCTCGGTGTTCACCATGGGAAAGCTGGGCATCCTGTGGGAACTGGATCGCAAGAGCGGACGGTTCGTTCAGGCGGTCGACACCGGCTACCAGACATTGGTTGACGTTAATCCGCGAACCGGCCGGGCGACCTACAAGCCAGGCATGCTGCAGCGCACGGGGCAACCGATCACGTTCTGTCCGAGCACGGGCGGATTGAAGAGTCTGCGCGCGATGGCGTACCACCCGACGACGCAGGCCCTTTATGTTCCGCTCAATCTGAACTGCGAGACCGCGACCTTCGAGGCGATGGATCGACGCGAAGGCGGTGGCGGCGTCGGGTCGGTTCGCGTAGGCGAGTACACATTTCATCCGAAGAGCCCGACGCAGATGGGCGAGTTGCAGGCGCTCGACATCAACACCGGCCGCCCCCTGTGGCGGCAGCGTCGGCGCGCTCCTTACAACACCGCGACGCTGACCACCGGCGGCGGTCTGGTGTTCGTCGGCGCGTGGGATCGCTCGGCGTTTGCGTACGACGCGACGACCGGCGCGCCACTGTGGGAAACTCGATTGCCGACCATGGCGAATGGGTTCCCAATCACCTACGCCGTGAACGGGCGTCAGTATGTGGCCATCGGCGCGGGTGCCTCGATCGCTGGCTCCAGTTGGACGGTACGCGTGCCGGGAGCACTACTCACGGAGATCAAGAACCCGGCCAGCGGGAACGGCATTTTCGTGTTCGCGCTGCCCGAAGCGCAGCGCTGACGACAGTCAACCGCGCCGGATGGGAGACACACTGATTCCGGGCACGCATCGATGATCGGCGTCATCTCCGACACCCACGGACTGCTGCGCCCTCAGGCGATCGCGGCGTTACGAGGGGTGGACCTTATCCTGCACGCTGGTGACGTGGGCAGCCCCGACGTCCTCGCGCGGTTGCGCGACGTGGCGCCGACGCTGGCCGTTCGCGGTAACGTCGACACCGAACCGTGGGCGCGCGAGTTGCCGGAGGTGCAGCGCGTTGATACCACTGTCGGCCGCGTCTACATGACGCATCAGCGCGACGAGGTGCAGCTCGACCCGAAAGAGCCGATTGCCGTTGTTATCAACGGACACTCGCATCGGCCGCACGCGGAGTGGATTGATGGCGTGCTGTTCCTCAACCCTGGTGCGGCAGGACCACGTCGTTTCTCGCTGCCAATCAGCGTTGCAACCCTGACACTCGTAGACGGTCGCGTGTCACACCAGATTCAACACCTCGATGTAAGCTGATTCTGCCGCTTTTCGTTCGCCGGGGTCATTCAGCCAGGAGCGCGACGTGCGTAGAGTTCTCGCGATTTTCACCATTACCGCCGTCTGCGCCATCAGCGCCGCGTGCACCGCCCAGGCGCCAGAGCGCCCGGCCGGAGCCGCAGCCGATGCCGCGGCAGCCGATGCCAGCGCACACCAGGAGTGACTAGTCTTCAACGATTTCGCATTGTCGTATGCGTTCTCGCAAGTGCTTGGGTGGCGGCGTGTGCAGGTCCGTCCTCACCAGACACCAGCGCCGGATCTCCGCCCATCGTGGCCGGCCGATGGTACGGGAGTTCGACACAGACGGCGGTGACCGGCGGCGAATGTGCGGGCGACATGCTTCGCGCCGCGCGTCCGGGACTTGGTCGTCGAATGTCGTTCGATCAGAGCGATCGCAGGGTCACCTTCACCCTCAGTTCCCGAGGTTTGTCGGCGGGAGACTCTATCTGGACCGGCTCGATTGATGGCGATGGACGTATCGCTGCGTCGTGGCAACAGGCGGTCGGAACCAATACGGTGACGTTCTATTGCACGAACGATCAGGTTCGTCGCGTGGTTCTGAGATCGGCCACCGCATCGCTGCGCTATCCTCAGGGCGGCACCGCGATCGAGGGCACCATCGTCACGAGATCTGACGTGACGGATCTGCAAGGTGCGTTGGTAGCCCAGATGACGGACACGACTTCCGAGCATCTCGAGAGAGAGTAGACCGCGAAGGCCGCGACAGCACGAGTAGCCCAACGATGCCGACAATCAATCACGAACGCGCACATGCCTTTGCACACGAATGGATCGCCGCATGGAATGCGCACGATCTGGAGCGGATCCTCTCGCACTACACCGACGACTTCGAGATGACGTCGCCGTTGATTGTCAGCCTGATGGGCGAGCCGAGCGGCGCATTGAAAGGCAAGGCGGCAGTCGGCGCATACTGGAAGAAGGGACTGGCCGCTCAACCGCCGCTGTATTTTGAACTGCTCGACGTCCTGGCCGGAGTGCGAAGCGTCACGATTTACTACCGCAGTGTCGGTCGACGTGTCGCCGCCGAGGTCCTCGAGTTCAACGACCGCGGGGCAGTCGTGCGCGCGTCAGCGCACTATACTGTCGCTCCTGAGGCGCACACGAAGTGACGAGCGAGATCCGATTCGGCGACGGCGCGGCCTACGAGCGCTACATGGGCAAGTGGAGCCAGCTCGCTGGCGACACGTTCCTCGACTGGCTCGCGCCTGACACAGGACTGCGATGGCTCGATGTCGGCTGCGGCAACGGCGCTTTCACGGAGACGATCGTCAAGCGCTGCGCGCCAGCGTTCGTGCAGGGCATCGACCCCTCTGAGGGGCAGATCGCCTACGCGCGCACCCGATTCGCTCAAGCGGTGGCCCAGTTCCGTCAGGCCGATGCGATGGCGCTGCCGTTCGACGACGAGACGTTCGACGTGGCGGTCATGCCGCTGGTGATCTTCTTCGTGCCCGCTCCAGCGAAAGGCGTTGCCGAGATGGTGCGCGTCGTTCGTCCAGGCGGCCTTGTCACGGCCTATGCGTGGGACATGCTGGGTGGTGGCTTTCCCTACGCCGCGTTGCATGAGGAGATGCGCGCGCTGGGTGTCGAGGTGCCGCAGCCGCCGAGTCGCGACGCGTCGCGTACTGAGGAGTTGCAGCGCTTGTGGGCCGACGCTGGATTGGTGTCGATCGAGACCCGGGAAATCGTCGTGCCGCGCACATTCGTCAGCTTCGACGACTACTGGGCCACGATCTTTGGCGGACCGAGTGTGACCGCACTGCTGGCGGCGATGCCACCGGAGCCACTGGCAGAGCTCAACGCGCGCATGCGGGTGCGGTTACCCCAGGATGCCGCCGGTCGCATCACCTACTCCGCTCGAGCCAACGCCGTGAAGGGTCGCGTCGCAAGTCGCCAGTAAGCTTCACGCTACTTCGGCGGCGTCGGTGTTGGTGACGATGCGGTGGCCGCACCGCGCGGAACGATCGTGAACTCCGGTGTCGCGAAGATCTCGAGCCGGCCGTTGAGGCTGATGAAGGCCTCGTTCAGCTCGAACACGTGCGCGCGGGACAGGGCGAGGCCACTCTCGTCGGGCTGATACACGGTGCCGCGGCCGTAATCCAGATACGGCCATTTCTTCTGCTCGATGTGCGTGCCGAACACGTGGGCGACGGGGTGCTCACGCACGAACGCGGCCAGTCGCTGCGCACTGGCACCGAAGGTGGCCAGATCTTCCTGGTTCACCGACAGCAGCCCCGGATACAGGCTGTCGCCCGTCATCAAGTTTCCCGTCTGGCGGTCGTAGAGCGCGATGCTCGCTTCGTTGTGCCCGGGAAACGGGACGACGTCAACGATGCGGCCACCGAGGTCGATGGTGCCAATGCCGGTCGGCCAGTTGCTGATGCCGGTGGCCTGCTGAATCGCGGCCGGTGTCGGCGCAATCACCTGCACATTGGGTAGCGCCGCAAACTGTGCATCGGCCGCCGTGTGATCGCCGTGCGCGTGCGAGTGAATGACGATGAGCGGCAGCGGCGCGTGCTTCTTGCGCGCGGCCCACTGCGCCATCAGGTCGAGCACGACCGGCGCTGTCGGAATCACCTGACTCGTACCGGCCTCCCGGTTGCGTCGCGCCACGCCGGTGTCTTCGAGCAGCGCCGCCTTGTCGCCGAAGATCAGGAACAGGAACGGCTTCTCGGCGTCCACACATCCCGACTCGCGCAGCACGTAGAAATCTTCGTTGTAGGCCTGCACCTGCCAGTCCGGCACGGTCAGGCAATCGGGTCCGCCACTCTTCCACCCGGTCGGCACGACGCCAGGCTGCAGACCGAGGCCGGTGCCGGCCTGAAACGTTCGGCGCAACGGACGGGACGGCGAGCGAGGGATCACCGAGAAGTCGGGGAATACGATGTTCTCCGGCTTCCCTTTCATGGCGATGAACGCTTCGTTCAACTCGAAGACGTGCGCTCGCGAGAGTTCGAGCGTGTGCTCGTTCGGCGCATACGCCGTGGCGGCGGAGTAGTCGAAGTAGGCCTGGCGTCCCTGCTCGATATGGGTGCCGAGCACATGCGCGATCGGATGCGCGTTGACGAAGTCTTTCAGGCGCCGAGCGCTCGCCGCGTAGGTGGCGATCTCCTCGTCGGGCACGTAGAGGCGGCCGGGATAGAGGCTGTCGCCGGTGAGCAGGTTGCCGGTCTTGCGATCGTAGAGCGCGATGCTGGCCACGTCGTGTCCAGGAATCGGCAGCACGTCAACGATGCGCTGGCCGAGGTCAATCTGCCCGACGCCGTTCGGCCAGTTCGTGATGCCGGCCGCCTTCTGGATCTCGCCAGGCGTCGCACCGATGAACTGCACGTTCGGCAGCGCCTTGAACTGCGCGTCGGCTGCCGTGTGGTCGCCATGCGCGTGCGAGTGAATGACGACGAGCGACACTGGCGCATGTCGTTTCTTTACCGCCCACTTGGCCATGAGGTCGAGCACGATCGGCGCCGTCGGGATGATGCGCTGATCGGCGTCGGCCTCGCCGCCGGTGTCTTCGAGCAGCGCCTTGTTCTCGCCAAAGATCAGATACAGAAACGGTTTCTCGCGGGTGACGCAGCCCGACTCGCGGAGGATGTAGAAGTCGTCGTTGTAGGCGTGGACCTGCCAATCTGGCACCGACACGCAGTCTGGACCGCCGCTTTGCCACGGCTCGGCGAGTGATCCGGGCACGAGACCGGCGCGGTCGCTTTCGGCGGCGAAGGCCCGCGCCGTCAGCAACAGGACGAGGACGAGTGTGCGGGCTTTCATGACATCTCCCTGGTGAGCCAACGAGGACGCCATCCAGCCTATGCCAAAGCGGCGCCAGCGCCGTCGCGGATGTCGAATGCCTGCATCTGTCGGCAACGACACGCATTGTCGTCCGCGCACTGGCAGGCGGACCCTCGGCAACAGGCGCCATCGTTGTCGGAGTGTGCGCGTGTGGTCGACGAGATTGTCTCGCGGTCGCTGATTCACCAGGCAGCGATTGGGGCATACTGTGCGCCGTGAACGACGGCCCCCGCGGCTTCGACCCATCAACT
>CADEEX010000027.1:9713-20938 GCA_902826465.1 uncultured Acidobacteriota bacterium | reverse complement strand
CGACACGATCGACCTGCCACCCGCGCAGGTCGCGGTGGCCGCGGGACGCGCTCTCAACGAGGGCAATGGCGGCATCACGCGCCGCGACCACCGCCGCAAACGCCTTGACCTGCGCCGCTGTTGGCTGCATCCCAGTGAAGCCAACCCAGGTGATATCGGCGTAGACCGCCCCAGGCACGTCGAGTTTGCCCCACAGATCGATGAGCACCAGTTCGTTCCTGCCGATCACCCTGGTGACCTCGGCGGTGGGCAGGTAGTGCGGGTTGCCGGAGTTCTCGGACACCGACACGTTGGGGGCCGAGTCGCTGATCAAGCCCTCGTCGGTGAACCAGCCCTGCATCAGTTGCTGGATATCGTACTCGGTGGTGCGTGTGCCCTGGCGGAGGCGCGTGGCGATGGCCTCGAAGGCTCGGTCCTTGATGCGATAGAGCGTGTCGGCCGCTTGCTGGTGCAAGGCCATCTGGGCGGTTGTCCAGACGGCGGCGAAGCGCTGCACCAGGTCGCCCGACGACACGATCTCGACGTTGAACTGGCGGAGCAACTGCACAGTGCCAGCGTCGACGCGCGAGATGTACGGGATGGCGCACTCAGGTGAGTACTCCATGGCGATGCGCCGCACCGGCGCCAGCAGGCGCTTGAGTCCGGCCTCGAGTTGCTCACGCCCTGCGTAGCGTTCGGTGTGACCGGGCAGATGCGCCAGCGACTGCGGCTCAATGGCATGCACCAGTGCCTGCGGCTCGCCGGTCGCGGGAATCAGGTAGAACCAGCGGCGGGTGGCCAGGTGTCCTGGCATTTTGGCCACGCCGGTGATGTCCGCGGCGATGGGATTCAACCCGCGAAAGTCGTAGAGCAGCCACCCGTCGATACCGTCCGCCTTGAGCGCGGCCTGAATGGCGACGACGTCGATGGACCCAGGAGCGACTAGCGCGGCACCTGACACGTCTCAAGTATAGACCGGAGAACCGGGCCGGCACCCAGGCTGAGGCGCGTCTTTCGGTGCACAGGACGGCGAAAGGGCGACGGTATAATCGCGCAGAAGGCGGAATTCTCATGAAACTACCGTTCAGGCTTGCCGCCGCGCTGCTTGCGGCGGCCACCGCATCGACCCTCGTCATCGCGCAAGCGGGGCAGTCAGGGCAGGCCCAGGTGCCGCCGACGCCGACGTTCCGCGCGCAGGTTGAATACGTCGAAGTGGACGCGCTCGTCACCGACCAGCAGGGACAGTTCGTCCGCGGCCTGACGCGCGACGACTTTCAGGTCTTCGAAGACGGCAAGCTGCAAGACATCTCCAACTTCACCACCGTCGACATTCCGGTCGAGCGGGCCCAGCGTCCGCTGTTTTCGCCGACGGCGATCGAGCCCGACGTCAAGAGCAACGAGCGCCCCTTCGACGGCCGCGTCTACGTGATGGTGCTCGACGACTTCCACGTCGCGCCGCTCCGCTCCCAGCGGGTCAAGAACGCCGCCAAAGATTTCATTGCCCGTCATCTCGGCGCCAACGACGTGATGGCGGTGGTCTACACCGGCGGGCGCGCCCGCGACGCCCAGGAGTTCACCAGCAGCAAGCGTCTGCTCATCAACGCCGTCGACCGGTTCATGGGGCAGAAGCTGCCGTCGATCACGGCCAGCCGCAACAACGAGTATTTCCGGCAGCGCGACGGCGCCTTTCAGGACAGCCGCATTCCGGATCCCGACGAACTGCAGCGCGGCCAGCGGGCGCAGTCAACGCTCAGGACGCTGCGCGAAGTCGCTGAGTGGTTCGGTGGCGTGCGTGGCCGCAAGAAGACGCTGCTGTTCTTCAGCGAAGGCATCGACTACGACATCTCCGATGTCATCCGCCGCTACGATCAGCCGGCCAACGCCGCTGGCGCGATCATGAGCGACATTCGCGAGGCGATCGACGCCACTGCCCGATCGAACGTGAGTATCTATGCGATCGATCCCCGCGGACTCGCGACGCTCGGCGATGACACCATCGAAGTCCAGCAGTTCGCGGATACCGACGATCCGGGCAATGGCATCGGCGCGACATCGCTCAACAACGAGTTCCGCCTGTCGCAGATGACGCTGCGTCAGCTGGCCGAAGACACGGGTGGCGTCGCCATCATCAACCGCAACGACTATTCGAACGGCTTCGAGCGGATCGTCGACGACAACAGCTCGTACTACGTGCTGGCCTACTACCCGCCCTCGGACAAGCGCGATGGCAAGTTTCACCGCATCGAGGTGAAGGTCAATCGGCCGGGCCTCACGGTTCGTTCGCGCCGCGGCTACTCGGCACCGCGCGGCCGGGTGACCGAGCCGAAGACCGGCGGCATGCCGCTCGAGATCTTCGAGACGATGAACAGCCCGCTGCCGGTGAGCGGTGTCACGATGCGCGTGTTTGCGTCGCCGTTCAAGGGGACGGCCCCCAATGCGTCGGTGCTGGTGGGCGTCGAGATGCTCGGCCGCGACCTGACCCTCGATGGCGGCAAGGTCGATCTGTCGTACATGGCCGTCAGCTCCACGGCGAAAGTCTTTGGCGCGCGGAACGATGCGCTGACGTTGAACCTGCGGCCCGATACGAGGGAACGCGTGCAGCGGTCAGGGATTCGCGTGCTCAATCGGATCGATGTGCCACCGGGCCGTTACCAGCTCCGCATCGCGGCGCGCGATCAGGGCAAGGCGACACTCGGGTCCGTCATTTACGACCTCGACGTGCCCGACTTCTACAAGGCCGACTTCAGCATCAGCGGCCTGGTCATCACCTCGCTTGGCAGCGGCGCCATGATGACCGCCAAGCCAGACGAGGGGACGCGCACGGTGCTGCCGACACCACCGAATGCGCAGCGGACCTTCGCGCAGAACGACGAACTGGCGCTGTTTGCCGAGATCTACGACAACGCCAACAAGACGCCGCACAAAGTCGACATCACCGCGACGGTGATCACCGACGACGGGCGTGTGCTCTACAAGAACGAAGAGTCGCGCGACTCGAGCGAACTGCAGGGCGCCAAGGGGGCCTACGGCTACACGGCGCGCATCCCCCTCTCGGAGATTGTGCCCGGCTCGTACGTGCTGCAAGTGGAAGCGAAGTCGCGGCTCGAGAAGGACAAGAGCGCCGGTCGCCAGGTGCAGATCACCGTGGTGCCCGCCGCCAAGCCGTAACGTCTCCTGCCCGGCGTTCGCCGGGCCAGAATGGCAAAAGGCCGGGCGCGCCCTTGGGCGTTCCCGGCCTTTACCTTTTCTCGTTGCGGTGTTGCTGAAGGCTACGGCTTGGCTGGCGCTGCACCCGCCGCGGCCGGCGCTTCGAGCGTCTTGACTCGCGCCGGCTTGACGTTGCCGTTGGCGTGCGTGAAGTTGAAGTTGTTCGACTTCATCTTGGCGCTGTAGGGCGTGTTGATCTCGATGGTCTGGATCTCGCCGGGCTGCAGCAGGCCGTTGATCACACCCTTGCCACCAGCCACGATCGCGCCACTGGCGTCGTACCAGGTTTCGGCAATCTGCAGGCGGGCGATTGGTGCCGGCGACTGGTTCCTCACCTTGATGCTGGTGACGACCATGTTCTTGCCGGCCTGCGCCTTGGTGACGGGGGCGGTGTATTCGACCAACGCCTCACCCTTTTGGGGCGGCGTGATCTTCTTGCCCGCCAGGACCGAAGTCATCGGCGGGGCAGTCGCCTGCGCCGCAAGCATGGCGCTGGCATATATCGTCGCGGTGACGACGGTCGCGGCGACAGCAAAACGCGCGCGAATCATAGCGATCCTCCAGGAAATGGAATACGAGTGTCCGATCAACGGGAAATTATATAGCAGCGCCGGTCACATTTCGCCGTTCCAATCTTCGGGCTCGGGATTAACCGACCGGAAGACTTCGAGATGCCATTTGCCCCCGCCGCACGGTTCGATCACCTCAGCGGCGACGACGTCCACCAGCAGCTCGGCGAACGTGCGTCCCTCGGGGTCGCCCTCGAGGTGGTAGGCCGGATCGTCCCACCCGAAATTGGGGTACAGCATCAGCGTCAGGAACAGGTCGTAGCCATCGTCAACGACGATGAGCTGCGCGCACGGGCGCTTGAGCGTCGAGTGGTAGATCAGGTACTTCTCGGCGCTGTGCGCCCGGATGTAGCGTTTCAGGGCGAATTCGCGCGCGACGATTTCTTCGACCGCGATCTTCTTGTCCCAGCAGTCGCGACAGTACTTTTCCTCGCCGCGCGGCTCCGACACTTCCTTGGCGCCGCACAACGCGCACTTCGACTTGGCAACCGTCTTCCGTGACATCCGATCAGGTTACCACTATCTCTGGAGCCGCCAGACGATTCCGCCCTGGGGGCCAGTCGTCGGTCTAGCCGAGCCTGCGGCCCCGCTCGAGCGCCGGCGCGTACATCCGCTCCACGTACTCCTTGACCATGCGTCGCGCCGAGAAGCGAGGCGCCACGGTGCGAATCGCTTCCTTGACGGTGGCCATCCAGCGGTGCGGCACACCGGCGGCGTCGCGTTCGTAGAAGGCCGGCACCACCTGTTCCTCGAGCAGGCGATAGAGGGCGTCGGCGTCTGCGGCGTCGCCCTCGTCGTGGTTGCCGCTCTTGCCGCCGTCAATCGTCCAGCCGTTGGTGCCGTTGAAGCCCTCGGCCCACCAGCCGTCGCCAATGCTCAGGTGCGGCACGCCGTTGAGCGCGGCTTTCATGCCGCTGGTGCCGCTGGCTTCGAGCGGCTTGCGTGGGTTGTTGAGCCACACGTCGCACCCCTGCACCAGGTAGTGCGCGACGTGCAGGTCGTAGTCGTCGACAAAGGCGACCCGTCCGCCAAACAGCGGATCGAGCGCGCGGTGGTAGACGCGCTGCAGGTGATGCTTGCCGATGTTGTCGGCCGGGTGCGACTTGCCGGCGAAGATGATCTGCAGCGGCCGCTCGGCGGAGTTCAGAATCCGCGCCAGGCGCTGCGGATCGTGGAAAATCAGTTCCGGACGTTTGTATCCCGCGAACCGGCGCGCAAAGCCGAGTGTCAGGGTGTCGGGTTCGAGCAGCGTGCCGGCGGCGACGACGCGCGGGATGCCGACGTGTTCCACCGTCCAGCGCTGACGGGCGCGATCGCGGATGAACGTGAAGAGATAGCGGCGCAGGCTCTGTCTGACGCGCCACAGCTCCTCGTCGGGAATCGTCAGCACGGCGTCCCACAACGCCGGCTCGTCGTGCCAGTCGATCCAGCCGTCGCCAATGTAGCGGGTGAAGAGTTCGGCAAGGTCTGCGTGAATCCAGGTCGGCACGTGGACGCCGTTGGTGACGAAGCCGACCGGTCGATCGGCGGCCGCGACGCCCGGCCACATCGGCGCCCACATGTCGCGAGTAACCTCGCCGTGCAGTTCGCTGACCGCGTTCACCTGTCCGGCTGAACGGAGCGCCAGCGCCGTCATGTTGAAGAGGGCGCCGCCACCGGAGTCGTAGGCGCCGAGCGCCAGGAATCGGTCGTGGTTGCTGCCGAGTGTGCCCCAGCACCCGGCCAGGTGCTTTTCCACCAGGCCGAAGTCGAAGGCGTCGTGTCCGGCCGGCACTGGCGTGTGCGTGGTGAACAGCGTGGTGGCGCGAATCTGTTCGAGCGCGGCGTCGAAGCTCTCGCCCTGCTCGATGAGATCGCGGATACGCTGGAGCACGACGAATCCGGCATGCCCTTCGTTCAGGTGAAAGACACCAGGCGTGATGCCGAGCGTCTTCAATGCGCGCACGCCACCGACGCCGAGGATGATTTCCTGCTGAATGCGCACTTCCCGGTCGCCGCCGTAGAGACGGGCCGAGAGTTCGCGATCGGCTGGTGCGTTCTCGGGCAGGTCGGTGTCGAGCAGATACAGCACGACACGGCCGAGCCTGACCCGCCAGATCGCCACCAGTACGGTGCGATCGCCGAGCGGCACGGCGGTCACCAGCGGTTTGCCATCTTCGCCGGTCGCCGGCGCGATCGCGGTGTCGGCCCAGTTCAGCCGTTCGTAGCTTTCCTCCTGCCAGCCATCGGCGGAGAGGTGCTGGTGGAAGTATCCCTGTGGGTACATGAAGCCGATGCCGATGAGCGGCACCCCCAGGTCGCCGGCTTCCTTGCAATGGTCGCCTGCCAGTACGCCGAGACCGCCCGCGTAGATCGGCAGCGACTGGTGCAGCGCGAACTCCGCCGAGAAGTAGGCGATTGGCTGATGGCCGAGGCCGGGATAGCGTCGTGCCCACCAGCTGTGCCTGGCCTCGCGCGCGGCATCGAGCGTGACCAGGGCGCGCTCGTACTGCAGCATGAACTGCGGGTTACGGGTGGCCGCGTCGAGCTTCTCCCGCTCGACCAGCCACAACATCCGCACCGGGTTGTGTGCGGTGTGGCGCCAGAGTGTGTAGTCGAGACGGCGGAACACCTGGCGAGCCGCCGGATTCCAGCTCCATCGCAGATCTTCCGCGAGGTCGCCAAGACGGGAGAGCGCAGGGGGTAACAGTTGACGTTCGGAATAGCGGTCCATGCAGTAGGTGTTATCGGTTGTTGGTGCCGGTCAGCGCGGCAAATCTGGACAAATCGACATTGCCGCCAGAGAGGACGGCCACGATCTTGAGGTCTCCGGCAGCGTCGGGGAGGAGCTTGTCAGAGAGAGCGGCGGCGACGGCACACGCCGCTGCGCCTTCGGCGATCACACGCGCCCGTTCGGCGACGAGGCGCATCGCCGAGGCGACCTCGTCGAGCGAGACGACGATTGATCCGCTGACACCGCGTAGCAGCGGCCACATCGTGTCGAGGACCGACTTGCCGCCGGCGCCATCGACAAACGACGGCGCCCAGTCGTCGAAGAACCGCGGCGCATCAGCGGCGAGCGACGCTGCCAGCGGTGCCGCCGTCTCGGGTTCTGCGGCGTAGATGCGCGCCTCTGGCCTCCGGGCGTCCATCACGGCCTTGATGCCGGCGAGCAGTCCGCCGCCCCCGAGCGGCGCGACGATCGCATCGACGTCAGGCAGGTCCTCGAGGATCTCGAGCGCCAGCGTGCCGTTGCCGGCGATGAACCGGTCGTCATCGAACGGGTGGATGAAATGGCCGTGCATCCGAGGTGAGCCGTGCGCGATGACGGCGTCCCAGCATTCGTCGTAGCTGGCGAGGACGATGCGCGCTCCGAGTCGCTCGATGGCGCGGATCTTCGCCGCGGGCGCCGTATTCATCACGAGCACCGAACAGGGCGCGCCAAGAAGGCGAGCGGCGAAGGCCACGCCTTGTGCAGCATTCCCGGCGCTCACCGTCCACACACCGCCAGCCAGTGTGTCGGCCGAGAGATCGCTCATCGCGTGGTAGGCGCCGCGGATCTTGAACGAGCCGATCGGCTGCAGCAATTCGAGCTTCAGATAGAGCGCACGGATCGGATGTTCCGGAAGCTCGACGCGAATGAGCGGCGTGCGAATCGCCGCGGCATACACCGTCCGCGCCGCGGCCTGTACGGCTTCGAGCGTGACCATTCGGTTGGCGACACCTTTAGACAAGCGATGGATCGTACAATGACTCCTTGCGCCGCTGGTGTTTTTATCTCTGCTGTCTGCTCGCGGTGATGTGCTCGCCATCGATCGCCGATGCGCAGGATCCGCCACCGCGCATTGGTCCGTTCGTCTTCGATCTGCACGCGACAGTACCGCAGTTTCCCAGTGACGACCTGCAACTGGCGAACAGCCGGCAACTTGATCCCGGTGAACTACCTGGCGGTGGGCTCGGCCTTCATGGCGGCGCGCACCTCTACATCTTCAGCTGGAAGGCGTTGACCGTGGGTGTGGGTGTTGATGCCACGGTGGCCCGCGCCAGGCACGGCGCCACGCGAATTTCAGACACGCTGGTGGCGCGGCCGGTGACGGAAACGTTCTATCACGCGGCGCCGCAGCTGTCGTTCAACTTCGGCGATGGTGACGGCTGGAGCTACCTGAGTGCAGGTCTCGGACCGAGCCTCTGGAAACTGACACTCGACGGACAGCTGCCGATCGACGCCGACTTCGAACGACTGCGCACGCTGAACTACGGTGGTGGTGCCCGCTGGTTCATCAAGCCGCACGTGGCGTTCAGCCTCGACGTCCGGCTCTACGCCATCGATCCTGGCTCACCGCATCCGATCACCGGCGCCGGCAGCCCTCGCATCACGCTGCTCATGATCGGCGCCGGCGTCTCTCTCAAGTAAGGGCGCCTTACGTCAGCGATCGGCCGCGGGTTTCAGGTCCGAGCCAGATCGTGATCACGATGAGCGAGCCCGATCCGGCCATGCAGATGGCCATGGCACGGGCCAGCGGCATCCCCCCGTCAACCAGCGCGCCGATCGCGAGCGGCATGAACGACGCGACCGCCGCGCCGACGTGATACGTGAAGCCGGCCCCGAGTGCCCGTACCGTCGTCGGAAATCGTTCGTTCAGGTACCCGGGCACGAGACCGAAGTTGCCGGCGCCAAAGATACCCGTCACCAGTGCCCCCAGCAGCAACACGCGGCTGTCAGTCGAGAACAGATAAATCGGAATCGCCAACACCGCACCGGTCGTCGAGATGGTGGCGGCACCGCGGCGACCTGCTCGCGTTTCCGACAGCGTGCCCCAGACGAGGTTGCCGATCATCGTGCCCAGATTGAGCAGCACGAGAAACGGCAGCGACGTACGACCTTGCGCCGCCACATGCGTCGGATACCAGAAGGTGATGGCGTAGTAGAGACAAAGAAACGCGCTCGTCACGATGGACGCGTGCAGCGTGGTCGGCAGCAGATCGCGCTGAAACAGGCGGGCGAATCCACCGCGCGTGCCGGTCTCGCCTCCCTGCGCGCGCCGTGCGAGCCAGACGGGACTCTCGTCCACCTGCTTCAGCGTCCAGAGTGCCAGCAGCGACGGCAGTAGCCCCAGCCAGAGCAGACTTCGCCAGCGCAGTTCCGCGTCGGGAACGAGCGGTGCGCCGAAATGCACCACGAACGCCGCCAGCATGAATCCGGTCGAGTAGCCGCTCTGCAGCATGCCTGACACGCGACCACGCAGCGCCGGTGGCCAGTGCTCGATGGCGAGCGGCATGCCCGCCGTCCACACGCCACCCATGCCGATGCCAAAGAGTGCGCGGAGAGCGAACAGCACGCCGTAGGTGGGGGAGAACCCGCTCAGGAACGCGAACGCCGAGTACCAGAAGATCGACAGGACCAGCGGCCATTTACGACCCCACCGGTCGGCCGCGGCGCCTGCGCTGATGCCGCCGACCAGACGAAACACCAGGGTCACCGTGCCGAGGGCGCCGGCGAGCGCGCTGTTGATGGTGAATGTGTGCGCGATATCGACGAGCACGAACGTCAACATCGTGAAGTCGAAACCGTCGAGCATCCACCCGAGGTAGGCGGCCGTGAACGCGCGCCAGGCGGCAGGCGTGACCTTCGAATCGGAGGGGGACGCGCGCACGACGCACCGAGTGTAGTGCGGCGCCGGGCCCCGCGCGTCAGTCCAGGAGAGGAACCGCATCCTGTCCATTCCCGTAACACCTACTGGGGATAAGCTGTTGCCGGCTCTCGGAGGGTGTGGCGATTCGTACGGCGCGTTGGGCAGGAATCGGAGTGGTGTCGCTGGTGGTCGCCGTTGGCGCGGCGTATGTGCTGCTGCCGATCGTCGCCTGGGTCTTCGTTCGTGCGCTGACGCTCACACTCAACGGCTCGGTCTGGCTGGCCGCGGCCATCGGTTCTGGCGCCGACGCCTGGACGATCGTGAGCACCATCGGCACGGCAGCCGGCAATGCCATGTCCACCCCGCAGGCGTCTGGCGGCATTGCCGCTCTCGTGGTCGTCGGTGCCCTCGCGCTATTCGGTCTGCAGCGGTTGCTCGGTTCTGAGGAGGATTCGTCGCGATGAGTAGGAATACTGGCGTTCACATCCTGGCACTGCTCGCGCTGCTGACGACGGCCTCGCCCGTGGCGGCGCAAACCAGCGCAGCCGACATTACGGCGCTTCGTCAGGACATCACGCGCCGCTTCGACATCCTCCCGCTGCGCGACGGCGTGGCGCTGCGACCGCGCAGTCCGTCGGCCACGGTCCGTTCCATCGAAATCACGCGCGGCCCCGTGGCGATCGACGGCGTGCCCGCCACTGGCGCAGAACTTCGCGACCGGCTCGGCGCTGATGCCGACCTGGTGCTGCGACTCTCATACCTCAGCGACGACGACCGACGGTCGTTCATGGGCACCGCCGCACCGGCGGATCGCGTCGCTGACACGCCTGCGGCCGGCCGCCGAGAATCGACCGACGAGGCGCCCGTGCGGCGCCGCAGCCGGTCATCGAACGACGATGACCGGGTACACATCGGCGGCGGGGTCACGGTCCGCGCCGGAGAAGTGGTCGATGGCAACGTCGTCGCCGTGGGTGGCAGCGCAGACGTTGACGGCGAAGTGCGCGGCGACGTCGTGGCGATCGGCGGTGGCGTGCGCCTCGGACCGAATGCCATCGTCTCGGACAACGTCGTCGTTGTTGGTGGCGCGCTGCAGCGCGACCCCGCGGCGCGCATAGACGGCCAGGTGCAGGAGATTGGCCTCGGGAATTTCCGCTTCGACCGCATGCAGTGGCCGACCGGCTGGTCCGGGGCCTTCTGGGGCCCGCGATTCGGATCGACGTTCGCGCTCGTCAGCACGCTCACCCGCGCCGCGATTCTCTGTCTGCTGGCCGCGCTGGTGGTGCTCTTTGGCCGCATCTACGCCGAGCGGGCCGGCGTGCAGGCGTCGATGAATGCGGTGAAGTCGGGGATCACCGGCGTCCTGGCGCAGTTGCTGTTCTTTCCGGTGCTCGTCATCACGATCGTCGTGCTGTGCATGACGATCGTCGGCATCCCTCTTCTGCTGCTGATTCCGTTTGCGATGCTGGCGCTGGCGATCGCCGGGCTTGTCGGATTCACCGGCGTGGCGCAGCGCGTCGGCGTCTTCGTTGCGGAACGCGCCGGCTGGTCCACAGCCAGCTACTACACCACCACCATCATTGGCATCGTCGCGTTGCTCTCGCCCGTGATTATCGGGCGGCTCATCGGGATTGCCGGCGGGCTCATGCTCCCCGTATCGTCGACGCTCGTGGTGGTCGGACGGATTCTCGAGTACCTGGCGTGGACGATTGGCTTCGGGGCGATGGCGCTGGCCAGATTCGAGCGGTCCCAGTCTGGCGGGACCCTGAGTGCAGGGAATGCCGTGCCGGTGGCGGGGAACTAGGGACGTTGAGAATTACGAAGTAAGAACTACGAGGGACGAACTTACGAGGGACGAACT
>CADEEX010000027.1:6233-9613 GCA_902826465.1 uncultured Acidobacteriota bacterium | reverse complement strand
TACGAGGGACGAACTTACGAGGGACGAACTACGAGGGAAGAGTTCCTCAATTCGCAGTTCGTCCTTCGTCATTTCAAAAATCGATCAGTGGTGGGCGGCCATTTCGGTCTTCAGTTCGCCGAGCTTTGCCGCCATGTCTTCGGCTGATGTCGCCGGTCGCACCGCTTTCTCGATCGCCTGAATCCGGCCATCCTTGCCAATGTAGAACGTCCAGCGGTTCGCGAAGCCGCGTTCGCTGAGCACGCCGTACGCCGTTGCCGTCACTTTCGTCGGATCGGCGAGAAGCGGGAAATCGGCCTTGTGCGTTTCGGCGAAGGCCTTGCTGCCCTGGGCACCGTCGAGCGCGTCAACGCTGGCCATGAAGTACGACACGTTGTACTTGCGGATCATGTCGCCGTGTTCTGCCAGCGACTTGCACTCGATGGTGCAGCCCTGCGTGAACGCCTTCGGAAACCAGGCCACTACCACCGCCTGTTTACCCTTGAAGCTCGAGAGCGTATAGGTCTTGCCGTCGGTGGCTTGCAGCTTGAAGTCCGGGGCGACGTCACCCACCTTCAACTCGCCGGCACTGGCCGGAGCGGCTGCCAACCCCAGCACGCAGAGTGTTGTAAGAATCAGAGCTTTCATTCGTCCTCCAAACGGGAATCTTACACTGTCTCCCAGCCCTTGGCCCGCTCAACGGCGTCAGCCCAGCGGGAGCGCATGGCGTGTCGCGTCGAGTCCGCCATGTGCGGTTCGAAGCGCCGATCGACCTGCCATTGCCCGGTCAGATCGTCAACCGACGGCCAGAAACCTACGGCCAGGCCGGCCAGGTAGGCAGCGCCGAGCGCCGTGGTTTCGGTAATCGCCGGCCGCACGACCGGTACGCCGAGGAGGTCGGCCTGCATCTGCATCAACGTGTTGTTGGCCGACGCGCCGCCGTCGACACGCAGTTCGGTGGCGCTCACCCCGCAATCGGCGGCCATCGCGTCGAGCAGCTCCGCCACCTGCAGGGCGATGCTCTCGAGCGCGGCGCGGGCGATATGTCCGGCCGTGGTCCCGCGTGTGAGTCCGACCATCGTGCCGCGCGCGAACGAATCCCAGTGCGGTGCACCGAGACCCGCGAAGGCGGGGACGAAGTAGACGCCACCGTTGTCCGGCACGCTCAGCGCCAGGGCCTCGACGTCGGCCGCCTGCCGGATGACACCAAGTCCGTCTCTCAGCCACTGCACAACCGCGCCACCAATGAAGACGCTGCCTTCGAGCGCGTACTCGGTGCGGCCGCCGATGGTCCAGGCCACGGTCGTGACGAGCCGATTCCTTGACGCGGTCGGTGTGGCGCCGATGTTCTGCAGCAGGAAGCAACCGGTGCCATACGTGTTCTTCGACATGCCAGCCGATCGACACATCTGCCCGAACAGCGCCGACTGTTGATCGCCCGCGATGCCCGCGATTGGCACCTGACCCAGGCCCAGCGTGGTCGCGGTGTCGCCGCACACCTCGCTCGAGCCACGGACGGTGGGAAGCAGGCTCGCCGGAATCCCGAACAGGCGCAGCAGTTCGTCGTCCCACGCGAGGGTGTGGATGTTGAAGAGCATCGTCCGCGAGGCGTTACTGGCGTCGGTGACGTGCTGTCGTCCACCGGTGAGCTTCCACACCAGCCAGGTGTCCACGGTGCCGAAGGCGAGTTTGCCGGCCTCCGCCCTGGCACGCGCGCCCGGCACGTGATCGAGCAGCCAGCGAATCTTGGTCGCCGAGAAGTAGGCGTCGATCAGCAGCCCGGTGCGTGCCTGGACGAGCGGACCTGCACCGTCGGCCTTGAGGCGCTCGCAGAACTCCGCGGTGCGTCGGTCCTGCCACACGATGGCGTGGTGAATGGGTACGCCGGTGTCGCGGTCCCAGATGATCGTGGTTTCGCGCTGATTGGTGATGCCGATGGCGGCGATGTCGCGCGACTGAAGCCCGGCGTGGCTGAGCGCTTCAACGGCGACACCAATCTGCGACGCCCAGATCTCGTCGGCATCGTGTTCGACCCATCCCGCCTGCGGAAAGATCTGGCGGAACTCTTTCTGCGCGATGGCACGGATGCCGCCCTGCCGATCGAACACGATCGCGCGCGAGCTGGTGGTGCCCTGATCGAGTGCGAGGATGTATTGCATGCGCGGAGAGTCTACAATGGCGCGCTTCCCACTGGAGGACTCATGACGCGTGGACTCACCCGCGAGATGCTGGCGGAGTTTCTCGGCACGTTTGTGTTGATCGTGTTCGGCGTCGGCGTCGTTGCGCAGACGGTGCTCAGCGGCGGCAGCGCCGGGTCGCCGCTCGGCATCAACATCGCGTGGGGCCTGGCGGTCACCATGGGGTGTTATGTGTGCGCGGGCGTCACCGGTGCGCATTTGAATCCGGCGGTGACGTTGGCGCTGGCGGTGCACCGGCGCTTTCCGTGGGGGAAGGTGGGCGCGTATGTGGCGGCGCAGATGGCGGGGGCGTTTGTGGCCTCGGCGGTGGTGTTTGCGACGTATCACGAAGCGCTGACGGCGTTCGACGGTGGCGCTCGGCAGGTGAGTGGCGCGCTGGGCACGGCCGGCATCTGGGCGACGTATCCGCAGGCGTTTCTCAGCACGTTCCCCGGTGGGTTCATCGATCAGGTCGTTGGCACCGCGCTCCTCGTGGGCGTGATCTTCGGCATTACCGACACGCGCAATTCGCCGCCGCCGGCCGGTCTGGCGCCGGTGGTTGTGGGTCTGCTGGTGGTGCTCATTGGCGCCACGTTCGGTTTCAACTCCGGTTATGCGATCAACCCGGCGCGCGACCTGTCGCCACGTCTGTTCACGGCGATCGCCGGGTGGGGAAGCGGCGTGTTCACGGCGGGCAACGGCTGGTGGTGGGTGCCGGTGGTGGCGCCGTGCGTCGGCGCGGTGACCGGCGGGTGGCTCTACGACGCCTGCGTTGGGCACCGCTTCGAGAAGTAGTTGTCGCGCGGGTCGTCGATCACGGCCGACCATCCGCTGATCACCGCTGATCATTCGGTCCACACGGTCGATCGAGATGATTCCAAGGTAGAGCTGTAACTATTGTTTTTTCAACGTGTTACAGGTGGATCCATTTTGAGGGCTATTTGGATCAGGGGTGTGGGGCGTTTTGATCGGCGCGATCGCCAGATCGACAGGGGGTCTCACCCGTTTGGATGAGGGGTCGCACCGGTCTAGATGATGGGTCGCACCCGGGTTGAGCACCTCTCTCAGCGGCTTCGTCGGCGGGTGATCCCGTCACAAGGAGTGGTCACGCCCTCTTCGAACACCCCTCTCTACCGTTCGGACGAGGGATCGACCCGAGATCGAAGGGGTGTCGATCGTGGATCGACGACCGGTCGTACTCATTTCGATGACTGGTCTCATCGA
>CADEEX010000027.1:0-6223 GCA_902826465.1 uncultured Acidobacteriota bacterium | reverse complement strand
CACCCGGATGGAAAGGGGGTGTCGGCTAGTGGGTCATCGCGTACATCAGGATGTTCACGCCGATCGCGTAGCCACGTGGCGAGAACAGGTCGAAGTACTCGGGGCTGTCGCCTTCGCGTTCCCAGGTGTCGGCAATGTCGGTGTTGTGCGTGATCATCACCATCAGATGCTGCCCAGCATCCTGAATCCCTCGGAAGTGGACCTCGTCGGTGTCTCGCCCTCGTTCCGACGTGCTCCCGCCGTTCTGGTACCAGTAGTTGAGCGACGGGACCTGCAGGTACTCCTTCACGTCGTAGAGCGCATGCATCACGGGATGCGAGAGCGGAATGTCGATGATCGGAAACTCGCCCGGAGGAAGCACGCGCGCGATCTGTTCGACCCAGTTGTTCCAGGCGTACGAGCCCCAGAAGTCGTCGACCCAGAGGAAGCCGCCCTTCAGGAAGAAGTTCCTCAGGTTCTGCACCTCTTCTTCGGTGAACTCGGCCGTGCCGACGTCTTCCATGAACAGCATCGGGCACTTGAACAGCAGCGGGTCGGACAGCGAGACCACGACGTAATTCGGCTGGCGGTTTTCGTCGACCGGCACGTGCAGCGTCGTCAGCTCCATCAGCCGGACCGAGAAGTTGTTGTCGGCGCCGGGGTAGTCGGTGTTCCAGCCGCTGCCGCTCGGTTCACGGTAGGCGCTGCGGAAATAGCCTCGGCAGTAGACCCAGTTGCCGCGGAAATCGTCGGCGGTGGCCAGCTTGGGGGGCATGCGGTTGAAGCCGCCGTACCCGCGCGGACCGCCGGTGAAGATCCGCTGGGCGAAGGCGGCTGACGACAGCGCCAGCACCACGACAGCCGCGGCGAGCAATCGGCGGGCGCGAAGGCCTGACCGCATGACGCCAGTATGGTAGTCGCCGTTGCCGCAATCAAGGCCGAATTCGACGGCGCGCGCATGGTCCGGGCAGCGGTGATCGGTGTAGGCTGTAACCCATGCCGCGCAGGGGGCTCACAGTGTTGGCGCTGCTCTTTGCATCGTCGACGCTTGCCGTCGGCCAACCGGTGGTCGCGCCTCCGCTCGACGTCATCCTCGAACGCGCCGGCGATGCCGTGGCGCGTTTTTACGCCAGGTCAGAAAGCATCGTCTCGACCGAGACGGTGGTACAGCAGGACCTGCGTTACGACCTGACCGCGGAAACCGGCCTGTCCCGCCGGCTGGTCTACGAGCGCCGAATCGTGTGGGATGCGGCCGACCCCGACCAGACGCCCGAAGCGCATATCCAGCGCGAATTGATCAGCGCCAACAATCGACCGCCGCGTCCCAGGGACAAACCAAAGTGTTTCGATAAGGAGTCGTCGACGCCCGATTTGATGCAAATGCTGTTGCCGGTCAAACGCGGCGACTACACATTCACGCTGCAGAAGCCGGGCCGCACGGAACGTCGTCCCGCGCTCGTCATCGATTTCAGTGAGAGGCAGCGAGGGCCGAGCCGTCTGATCGCCAAGCCCCGGGAGGGCGTCGAGGGTTGCTACGACGTCAACATCGACGGGCACACTCGCGGACGCATCTGGTTGGCGCCCGACACCTATGAGGTGCTGCGGATCGATCAGCGCCTGAAAGGGCCGGTCGGTGTCTCGTCTTACGAGAAGGGGCGCGTCCCATTCGAGACCACATTCGAGCGGGAGGACATCTCCACCGTGTACCGGGCGGTCACGTTCAGCGATCCGGACGAGACGATGGTCCTGCCGTTCTCGGTGGTCATGCTGCGCGTACAGACCGGAGCCCGCCAGCGGGAAACGACGACGTTTACCAACTACCGACGGTTCGTCACCGAAGGGCGCATCGTGCAGGAGCCGTGAGCTCCGGACTATAGTTACGGACGGTTTCAACGGTTTCGAGGAGGCAGAGAATGAAGAAGGCAATGCTCGCCGTGTTCGGGCTCACGCTCGCCATCACGGCGACGACAACGGCGCAGGGCAACAAGGGCGCCACCTACATCACGGCTGAAGAGGTCGCGACGGTGCACAAGACGCCCGGCGTCGATCGCACGGTGGCTGTGCTCGATATCGGTCCGGAAAACTTTTCGATCGGTACGATTCACCGCGGCAAGACCGGCGCGCCCGCAGGTGGCGCCGCCCGCGGTGCGGCTCCCGCAGGTCCGCCGCCGGAACCATGCGGTGAGCGTTCGACGACCCCACCGCCCGCCGGTTCGCCCACCGGGCTGTACCACGAGTCGCAGACCGAGGGTTACCTGATCACGTCGGGCGCTGGCACGATGGTGACGGGTGGACGCATCATCAACGGCCGCAAGTCCGCTGCGAACGCTGAAGTGACGACCACGCTCAACGGCCCGTCGTGCAGCGGCACGATTGGCGGCACCGATGTGGTCTTCAAGGAAGTGAAGGCCGGCGACATCATCATCATTCCGCAGGGCGTGCCGCACGGCTGGAGCACGATTCCCGATCACGTGGACTACCTGAGCTTCCGCCCGTCCAATCGGGTGCTGACGGCCGGGTACGTGCACCCGTCGATTAAGAAGTAGTCAGTGCATTTCAGGGCCCGGACGATGCGACGCCGCTCATTCTTCTGGTGCGTTTCGATCGTCTGGGCGTTCCTGCTCGTTGACCTGAATCTCCGTGCGCAGGCGCCGTCGCGGCCCGCGCGTCCGGCGACGGTGTCGCCGCTCACCGCCAGCATCCAGGAACTGATGCTCAACCTGGTCGACGTCTCTGCGGATGTGCTCTTCGAGTCGGTCTCGTACGAGTCGACCGCTGCAGGCGTAGTCGAAACCCGGCCACGTACGAACGATGACTGGTTGGTGCTCAGGCGGCACGCCGTGATCGTGGCCGAGTCGGCCAACCTCCTGAAGATGCCCGGACGACGGGTCGCTCCTGTCGCGCCGATCCCTGGACACGAAGGCGAGCCGCCCGGCCCTGAGGATTTGCCGCCGGCGGAGATTCAGCGGCTCATCGATCGCGATCGCGCCACGTTCAACCGCCTTGCCCAGGGGTTACAGGATGCCGCACAGGTCGCGCTGAAGGCGATTGACGGCCGCAACGTGGAGGCGCTGTTCGAGTCTGGCGAGCAGCTCGATCAGGCGTGCGAAAACTGCCACGTGCGCTACTGGTACCCGCCCAACGCGAAGCCTGATCCGGCCGCGCTGTCACAGCGCGGGAAGAAGTAACGTGCGCGTCCGGCTGCTGTGTGTGGCCGGCACGCTGACCCTGCTCGCCGGCGGCGTGCAGTCCGTGCCTGTTGCTGCCGCGCAGGGGACGGGGTCGATTCGAGGCCACGTCAGGCTGACCGCCTCGGCGTCCGTGAATCCGCCCATTCGCATGGGCATGGATCCGGCCTGCGGTGCCGTGAACGCAGGAACGCGGCCGACGCAGGAGTTCGTCGTGCGGGCGGCGGATGGCGGACTCGCCAACGCGTTTGTCCGCCTCAAGGGCAGCTTTGCGGCAACGCCGGCGCCAGCCACCCCCGTGGAGATCGATCAGTCGGGCTGCGTCTATCGTCCGCATGTGGTCGGGATTCAGGTTGGCCAGGCGCTGAGGGTGACGAACAGCGACCCGACGACCCACAACGTCCACAGCCTGTCTGCGCTGGGCAACGCCTTCAACGTCAGTCAACCACGCGGCGGCGAGTCGTTTCAGGTGGTGGTGGGTGGCGAGGAACTGATGATGCGAGTCACCTGCGATGTGCATTCCTGGATGAACATTTATGTGGGCGTCGTCGCGCATCCCTACTTCGCGGTGAGCGGTGTTGACGGCTCGTTTACGATCGATGCGGTGCCTGCGGGACACCACACGATTGAGTCGTGGCACGAGCGCTTCGGACCGATGGCCGCGGAGGTGGACGTGCTGGCAGGACAGGTGGCGGCAATCGAATTCCGCTACGCCGGTACGGAGACGGCCGCACCGCCGTCGCGGTAGCGTTCGGCGGCTACAGTTTGTTCGCGAGCGTCCGAGATCCGAGGAAGGCATGCTCCAGGGCCAGCAATCCCCCCGAATCCTCCTCGTCGCCATGGTCTTCGTGGCGCTGGTGTCCATCGCGCTCTACTATGTCGACGCGCAGTTCGGCACGGTGGTGACGGCGTCGCGCGTGAACGTCAATCGCACCTACGAACTCGAGCGCGCCTTCCAGGCGCTGGCGAGCATCCTGGAAGAGGCCGAGAGCGGGCAGCGCGGCTACTTGCTCACCGGCAAGAGCCAGTACCTGAACATCTATGCAGGTGCTCGTGAGCGTGTCGATCAGGCGGTCGAAAAGATCCGCCGGCTGACGCGCGACAAGTCGACCCACATGGACCACGTCGAACAGCTCGCCGCCTTGAGCGCGCGCAAGATAGTCGAGCTCGAGGGCACCGTCGCCTTGATCAAGGCCGGACATCGCGACGAGGCGATCGCCACACTTCAGAGCGGTGATGGCGAAAGGCTGATGGGCGAGATTCGCGAGGTCTCGGCTCAGGCGCGCGCCGACGAACTGTCGATGCTCGACGAGCGTCAGGCCGCCTTCGACATGGCGCTGGCGCAGCGTCGATGGCTCCGCCGCCTGCTGATGATGACCTCGCTCATCGTCACCGCGTCTGCGTTCTATCTCGTGTTCCGGCTGCAGCGGCTGCACACGTTCGCGACCATGTGCGCCTGGTCGCGCACGATTCAGCTCGATGGCCAGTGGGTGACGTTTGAAGAGTACCTGGCGCGGCGCTTCAACGTGCGGGTCAGCCACGGCATTGCGCCACGCGAACTCGAGAAGCTGATGACGCAAGTGGAACAAGTGGAGAAGAGCAGGGAACGCGCAGACTCGACACCGAAGCCCTCGTCGCCAGATTCGGAAGCCGCGTAGCGGCTCCTGAGGCCGGCCTCTACCGAAAGGCGCGCCGCCATCCCAGTAACACCAGCGCCGCGATGGCACCGGGTACCCAGAGCAGGGCGATCGGTGGATAGGCTCGCGCCTCGGTGAGTCTTGCGCGGAATCGGTCGTTCATGTCGTTCTCGCCGGCCCACACGGTTCTCGGCGAGCCAACCACAAGAACAGCGGCCGCCGCTTCGCAGTCGGCCGCCCGGTCGTACTCGACATAGTCGCTGATCTCGTCCTGGGCGGGCGTCAGCGTCTGGTTTCTGGAACGACTGGGAAAGCTGTACACGGTCTGGAGATAGACGATGCTCGTCTTGGCGCCCTGTCGGCTGATGGAGCCACCCGTGCACGACGCGCTCTTGAGCGCTCCCTCAACCGGCACCGGATTGATGACACGTTGAGCCGTGAAGTAGTAGGCGTACAGCGCCGCGCACATCACGATCGGAAAGAGCAGCATCACCCGCAGTACCGTCGGCAGTGGCCGCGGCGGCTTCCCAGAGGTTCCAGCGTGTGTCTGTGTCACCGTTGTGCCTCGACGAGAGGAGGCCGCGTCGAATGGTGCGGAAGAAAGGATTTGAACCTTCACTCCCTTTCGGGAACTAGCTCCTGAGGCTAGCGCGTCTGCCGTTCCGCCACTTCCGCAAGTGGTGAGAAGGGAAATTATACCCCTATACTCGACATCATGGCCAGTCGAGGATTGAAGATCGCTGCGGCGATGGTCGGTGTCTTTGTCGTGCTGTTCGTTGCCGCGGCCGTGGGGCTCTACGTGCTGGTTGGCCGCGCGCCGGCGCTGGCCAACGATGCGATTCTTTCGATGGAGCTTGGCGGCGATCTGGTGGAAGTCGCGCCCACCGATCTGGTCAGCTTCGTCCGCGACGCGCGGGTGCCCACCGTGCGTGCCGTGGTCGACAATCTCCGCAAGGCCAAGACCGACGACCGGATCAGCGGTGTCTTCCTGAAACTCACCGGCCTGTCGTCGCCCTTCTGGGCGAAGGTGCAGGAGATTCGCGACGCGATCGTCGACTTCAAGACATCGGGAAAGCCGATCTACGCGTATCTCGAGTACGGCGGCGATCGCGACTACTACCTCGCCACGGCGGCCGATCGCGTGTTCCTGATGCCGTCGAGCCCGCTCGACTTCGCCGGCGTCGCCACCTACGAGGTCTTCCTGCGAGGTGCGCTCGACAAGGCAGGCGTTTATCCCGACCTGCACCACATCGGCGATTACAAGACCGCCTCCAACACGTTTACCGAGAAAGCCTTCACGGCGGCGCACCGCGAGATGGACGCGTCGCTCAATCGCGACCTGCTCGCGCAGATTGTGAAGGGCGTGGCCGAGGGACGTTCGCGCCCAGAAGCCGAGGTGCGCGCCCTGGTCGATCAAGG